>JAJZBP010000102.1 GCA_021798855.1 Bacillota bacterium | reverse complement strand
TCCTCGACGGAGGAGTTGTGCTTTATCCCTTACCAGCCTCGCGGGACTGGATTTAAAGGATCTAGGGATCTGGTGAAAAACTCTCGTAAACCGTAAATTCCGGGGTCTGGTCAAAAAGGTCCAGATGCTAGGCGCCAAGGAAGTGAGGCGTGAGGCGTACTCCGGGGTACGTCGAGCAACGAGCGACGAAGGCAACAACGCAGATGGGCCTTTATCACCAGACCCCTAGGTTGTCGTTGCAATTTTAGCCGGAGTCGGGAAGCCCTGTCAAGGGCTTGGACAGGATTTTCGGGGTTTGGACGGGAGCGTCCGGCGCATAACGGCCGAGCAAACGGCGGATATTAAACGCCAAAAGGGGGTGCAAACCGGTGGAAAAGATCGCCTTTGTGCGCAAGAATGCCGACGGGGACATCACGGCCGTCAAACTCGCCGGCGGCACCGTGCTGGAGTACGACGAAGCGGTGGAGATGGCTCGGCAAAACAAGATCGCCGGTGCCACCGTGGGCCGAGCCCGCAACGGGCGACCCGTGCTCAAGGGGGTGGCGGACGGCGATCCCGCCAACAACCTGGACAACCTCCCGTGCTTTTAGTC
Organism: Bacillota bacterium; assembly: GCA_021798855.1. GTDB lineage: Bacteria > Bacillota > Sulfobacillia > JAJZIM01 > JAJZBP01 > JAJZBP01. Next base: position 6,680 of record JAJZBP010000102.1, on the reverse strand, counting down.
CATTCATTTGGCCTCCGCCGGATTATGGAGGCGCTTTGGAGTAAGTATTCGGTAAACCCGTAGGTCCAGATGCAGCCGGGATAGTCCAAGTCCGACCACGGGTGACACAATACTTGAAAAGGAGGGAGCCTTGCCCCAAATAAGGGCCGACGGTCCTCGGGGCGTAAACGCCCCTGCGCCACGAGCACGGTCCTCGGGGCGTAAACGCCCCTGCGCCACGAGCACGGTCCTCGGGGCGTAAACGCCCCTGCGCCACGAGCCAGGCCCCCCCAACCAATCCGAACCTTGACCCCTCCCCACCTGCCCCAATTTAATGGGGCAACGGTGGGGTTGGCATCCGGCATTATACTCGCCTTCGCGATGGATGACATTGGATGCCTCCTGCCAACCCTTTGACCGCTGAGAGCGCACCAAAGGGCGGGGGAATATTCCTTGGTACCACCGCCCCTCCCGCTCCGGGAGGGGCGGTGCTTTCAGGGATGATTCCTTCTGCCCATAACCTACCGGGGCAAACCTCTGATCCTGAACGATTTTGTGCCTGTTCGTTGACGGCCGACCGCATCACTCGTTGATGATTCCCTGCGCCTGACTCGCAACCATTTGCAAAAATCGACCTCCTGCGCGGTAGCCGAAGGCAACTTCAATAACAGCACCCCACCACCATCAAAACTTCCCAAAAAAAACTTTATGGTGGGCCAGAGCACAGCAAAACGTCGGGCACCACATAGATGTGCAAATTTGTATCCCCCGATGAAGGATTTATTCCATCGCAAGTGGAACTTTCCCCGCTTGGAGGAAGCGGGTTGGATCCTCCGTAAGGAGTGAAACCGATGGCGACCCTGGAGGAATGCTGTGAGCGGTTGAAGGACGGCGTGCTCAATTACAACCGGGAGCAGGTGACCCGAGCGGCACAAGAGGTGGTGGCCTTGGGGTACGACGCCCGCCGAGCGGTCTTCGACGGCCTGCTGGCGGGAATGCTGCCGGTGGCCGATTACTACGAACAGTGCTACTTCGTGCCCGAGGTTCTTTTGTGCACCGAAGCCCTTTACGCCGGCTTGCATGTGTTGCAACCGCAGATCACCGAGCCCGGTCCGGGCGTCACCGGTCAAGTGGTGACCGGCGTCGTCTTGGACGACGAAGCCTACCGGAGGGCCGCCGATTTTGAATGCACCAACTGTTCCCTGGTTCCCAACATGGAATACGACGCCGGCCGGAATATGGTCAGGGGGCTGTTCGAGGCGGCCGGCTTCCGGGTGCATGATTCGGGCCGAAACGTGCGCCTGAACGAGTTCGTGCAAGAACACCTGCGAACCGATTGCGAAATCCTCTGCCTGCCGGCGATCATGACCACCGGCGCAAACGGGTTGCGCAAAGCGGTCTTGCAAATCAGGGCAAGGAACCCCCGCTGTCGCATCGTGATCGGCGGCAACCCCCTGACGGACGGCGACCCAACGACGTGGGAAGCCGCGGCCACCTCCCAGGACACTTACAACCCGCTGCGGACGGCTTTCCGGATGCTGACCACGCTGCGGGATTTGGACGACCGGCTTCAAGCTTGAAGCTTGAAGCTTAAAACTTGAAACAAAAAGGCGCTTGTTTCCACGCATCCGAACCAGGCGCTACTGCTTTGGCCGCCCCATGAGGTTCCAACAGGCCGGCAATTCGGGCCACCCGCCCGCTTCGCCGAAGTCTTCCCAAGCCGAAGGCCACGTGGCGGTCCGCCCGCCGCAAATTTCCCATTCGCCATAGGGCAACTCTTCGTTTCGGTCTTCATGCGGCATGGACAGTTCGGCGGCGGTTTCCGCCCGCAGGCCGCAACGAAGGGTTTCCAGGGGGATCACCTCCCCCGGAAAGACGTTACCCAGGTTGACTCCCGGCCCGTAACGCCGGATGAACCAGCACTGCTGTTCCTTGCGCGGTGCTTCAAAAAGCAGATTCTCCACGCCGACGGCCGCCACCACCCGTTCCAACAGATCCTCCCGAGGGGCGCCGGTCGGGAAGAAGGATCCCGACGTGCCGCTCTCCCTGCCTTCCGTGATCACCTTCCATGCTCCCGCCGCCAGCACCGCCTCGGCCTCTTCGCCCCAACGGCTCTCCCTTGGCCGGTCTTCCGGCAACTTGCTTCCCACCTCCACCAATATCCGGAAATCCGCCTTCAGTTCCCGCACGAGGGCCAGCTTTTCCGCCAGGGGCAGGGACCGCACGCCGTCCGAGATCTCCAGGTGCCCGATCTTCAGCTCGCGCAACCAGGACAGGAACTTGTCCAGGCGACCCTGAGCCAGGGCGATTTCGAAAAGCGTCCCCCCCACGGTAACGGCAATGTCGCAACTTTGGTAGAAGGCCACCTTCTCCCCCGTTGCCGCCTGCAGGTAAGCCGTTCCCCAACCCAGCTTGACCACATCGACATAGGGAGTCGTGCCCTCCAGCAGAACCTTGGCTTCCTCCAAGCCAAGACCCCGGTCCAAGACATGGGTTATGCCATCCTCCCGCGGTTTGCGCGAGCGCGGTGGCAGGTTCAAAAACTCCGGCAAACTTCCCTTGCTCAATTGCCCCAAGTCCTCCCCTGATTCATCCGCCCTCCGCTCCCGCCACACCGCCGCCCGGCCGTCGAACCGTACAGCGCCGGTCCCACCCCGCGCCACCCGCCCTCCCCCATTTCCGCTGTCAGAACACTTCTGCATAATTTTTCGACGCAGCCGGCGCGATCCCTGCCCGTGCGCAAAAAAATCGAGCTGACTTTTCGCCGCCGGACGCCGCTGCCTGCGGACCGTCCCGCTGTAGCATGGGAGCCGCCATAAGCGGCGAACTGGGCGCAAAGGTTTTAGTACGACCGCCGAGCGGTCGGTGGAGAGTGAAGCGGAGGGGGCCTCTATGGTCCTTCGCGAAGCGAGTAGAATCCCGGAGCTTCACTCCACGTTTGCCGGCGGTCCTCGGCGCCACAGGTGGCGCCTGCGCCACGCTCGAGGTCTGTTCCTTGCCCTCGCGGGCGGCGACGGGCGCATGTACGGAGGTGAAACCTTCAGTCCGTCTTCTTTTTTCCACCCCTCGCCTCCCCTATCCCCCACCCCCCGCGCCCGGCCAGTTCAGCCCCTCGATGAAATTCATTTCGTCCTGGGTCAAAGACCCCTGCCGGTAAAAGGAGATCCCCACCGCTCCCCCCTCGACGGCGGCCCGCGCCGCCCCCTGCTCCTCCAAGACCGTCGGGCTGTAGGCCCCGGAAACGTCGTTCCCGTAGATGTCATACCCTTGGGCGATGACCTCTATGGGCAGATTGGGATTCCCGGCGAGTTTGCGGATCTCCTGGATGGAATAGGCCACGTAATTATATACGCCGGCGTAGGAATAATCCTTCTCCAGGGAGTGCCAATAGTCCATGGGAGCCAGAACCTGAGCGTACTGCGCCAGGACGGAGTAGGGGTAGGAGTCGTGGTAAAGGGGCGGGTAGGTCACCCCGACCAGCAACCCCTCAGGTCCGAGGACCGTGCGGATCGCCTGGGCGTATTGGCCCACCGTCTGGGGGTTCAGGTTGGCCTCGATATCCAGGGCCATGCCGTCGGCGCGCTGCCCCGTGGGCGTGGTGTATGCCGCCACCCGCTGCCCATCGGCGGTGTCCCGCACCGGGTGCCACAGGGCCGGATAGACCCAACTGATGACCGCGATCCCCGCCGCGTGCGCCTTGGCCAAAAAATTGTCCAGGCCCGGCCCGCCGTAAAAGCCGTCGTTGCTGGTGGCCACCTCCAGGTAGATGTGGGTGATCCCCTCGGCGGCCGCGGTGGCCAGCAGGGTGGCGTCGGACGTGTTCCGCCAGGTGGGGTAAAGAAGCCACATCCCCTTCCCGGCCACAAGCTGCGCCGGATCGGCCACGACGCGCACCGGCAGGGCCACCGGCCGGTATCCCGCAGCGGTGACGGTGATCGTGGCCGATCCGGGCGCCGTCGCGTGGAAAACCCCGATGACTCCCTGGCCGTTACCCCCATCCGGTTCCAGCGTGCCGGAGGTGCCCGGCGTTATCCCCGCGCTGGCCGACACTGGGTTTGCCGTCGGGTTGCCATACTTGTCCACCAGGGCCGCCCAAACTTGCGCCGTCTGGCCGGGCAAGAGGAAAGGCGACGGGTTGATCTGGGCATTGAATCCCACCGCCGGTCCGGGACTCACCGTCAAGACCGCCGGTTCCGCCGGCGCCAGGCACCCCCAAGCCACCGCCTTCAGTTTGTACGCCCCCGCCTCGTCCTCCGTCAGGGTGAAAGTGGCCGCTCCGTTCACCGTGTCCGCCGTCAGGGTGCCGAGTTTCACCCCCGTCGGGCTGACCGCCGTCAGGGCCACCTGGGTGCCGTTTTCCCCCGCGGCTCCGGCCCCAACAAGGGACACCGTCACCTGCACCGGATTGCCCGCCGCCGCACTGTAAGTCGCCGCGCCGAAGGAAAGTTCCCCCTGGGGAGACTCACTCACCTGGACCGTCGCCGGCAGATAGGCGCCGCCGGGAGCGCTCACCGTGACCGTGGCCGTCCCCGGAACCGGTCCGCCGGTGAGGCCGGCCGTTCCGCCAACCTTGGTCGTCGCCTCCCCCACCTGCACCGCCGCCGCGTTGGAGGAGGTCACCGTCACCGGCACGGGCAGGGAGGGAGCGATGCTCGTCGTCACCACGAGGTTCGAATTGGTCCAGGGCGCCACCGTTCCCGGCGCCGCAACTTGCAGGATCCCCAGGGGCGCCGCCACCGCCTGGAGACTGGCGGACGCCTGGGTCAATCCCCCCGCCGTGGCCACCACCGAGTAAAAACCAGCTTGCGTTTCCTGGAGGTTGAAGGAAGCGTCTCCTCCTTGGTCCTGCGCCTGCAGGGTTTGGCTTCCCCCCGGGCCCGTCACCGTCAGGGAGACGGGCCGTCCGTTGTCCGCCGCCCCGTTGGTGACCCGCACTCCCCAGGTGACCTTGTTTCCGGCCAGGATAATTTGGGGGTTCGCCTGCGCGAACCGGAGCGCCGTGGGCTGGTACACCTCCAACTGAACCGGTGCCTCAAGACCCTTTCCCGGCACCGTTGCCGTGAGCGTGACCGGACCGGGCGCATTCCCCGCCGTGAAGTCCCCTCCCGCCACCGTCCCCGCCGTGGCCGTCCATTGCACTTGGACCGGCAGGACGTAGCCGGCCATGTCGTGGACCGCGGCCCACAGCTTGAGCGTTCCGCCCGTGTCGAGCTTCGCCCCGCTCGGTCCGGCGGTCACGTAGGATGCCGCCGGGGCCGCCGCCTGGGAAATCTGCGCCGGCGTCAGGTTTTCCATCCGGTACACCATTTCGGCCACCTGGGCGCGGGTCAGCGGAACGTTGGGATGGAATTTTCCACCCCAGCCCTGCATCAAGCCGAGGCTTTCAGCCACCACCGCGGCCCCCCTGGCCCAGGTCGGAATGGCCGCGGCGTCGGTGAAGCCCAGTCCCCCCTTGGCCTGATCGTTCGCCGCGTGGCCAAGACCCAGGGCCCGCGCGAAGATGGTGGCCGCTTCGGCCCGGTTCAAAAAGCCGGTGGCGTCGAATTGCCCCCCGCCGACCCCCCGCATCACTCCCCGTCCCGCCACCGTCTCAATGGCGCCGTAAAAAGGATCGGACGCCGTCACGTCGCTGAAGGGCGGCCCGACGTTGGCCGTCTTCCAGCCCATGGCCACCTGCAGGATACCCGCCAGTTGTCCACGGGTGAAGGGAGCCTCCGGGTTGAAGGTCGTTCCGGCGATCACTCCCTGGAAGGCGCCCTGGCTCGCCAGGGCATCGATGGCCGGCGCCGCCCAGTAGTTGGGTGAAACGTCGCTGAAATTAGTTGCGGCTAAGGTCGCCGCCGGATAGCACGAGCATACCAAGGCGCCGGCCAGCAGGAAGCTCACGGCCCGCTTGAACATATTGCAGACTCCTCGTTGTTGCTTAGTGGTGGAAAATGCAGAAATTGCGGATGGAGGTTGCCGGTCTTGTCCGGTTTGCAACCTTGCCGAAGTAAGGAAACCGGTCCGCTTCCACCGGCCGCTGCGTGTTCGCCCCAGGCGTGGGAGGGAAGCTCAATCCTCCCACGGCGGCGAAATGGGCGTCAAGGGTTTCAGCATGACCGCATTGCGGTCGGTGGAGAGTGAAGCTGAGGAGTCCTCTTTCGTACGCCGCGCACAGCAGCGGTCCGCTCGGCCGCTGAGCGGTGTCCCCCATCAGGGGAGGGAGGGGCACCAAATTAGCACGCTGGGGGAGGCTCCCGAATCAAGGAACGGCTTGCCGTTCCTACCTCAACACAGGGAGGGGAACCAAATTGCCTTCGCGAAGCGAGTAGAATCCCGGAGCTTCACTCCACGTTTGCCGACGGTCCTCGGCGCCACGCTTGAGGTCCGTTCCTTGCCCTCGCCAAAGGCGACGGGCGCATGTACGGAGGCGAAAACCTTCCACCTCCCACAGACTCCAAATTAGGCGTCGAACCGCTTTTTCCTGCTGAACCAGTGAACCAGGCAATTTGTCTGCCATTGGTAATAAATAGGCCCTCAGAAAAGGCCGGCCGGTGACTTAGGAGCCGGCCGGCCTTTAAGTTGATTTAGCTGTGGTAAGGTGGACACGGGGTAACAGATTGGGAGGTGATGGGATAGACGAAACATGGTAAACCGCCTAAGATGGGGATTAGCAAAAACCAACCCAAAGGTGAGCTTACCATGTATACCCATCCTAC
>JAJZBP010000101.1 GCA_021798855.1 Bacillota bacterium | reverse complement strand
GCAAAGCCACCGGTAGGTGTCTTGAGCTCTCCCCAGGGAACCGCCGACGATGATCTCCCAGCCCAATTGACTTAGATCCCAATAGAGCGCCCCACCACCGGTGATCCGCCGGTTGATTTGGACGCCATGTTCCAGACAGTACTCCTCCCTGACCTCCTGCTCCACCGCTTGGTGGTAGCCCACCAGGACGCAGGGTGGAGAAAACTGCAAGAAGCGCAGGGTGTCCGGAATTTCTCCCCGGCCACGGGCCGTGAGGACGGCCTGATCCAACGCCATGTTCTCCGCCGCCGACCGCGCCCCGGTGTCCAAAAGTCGCCAGGTCATCGTCCCGCGCCGCTGGTCGCACCGTTTTTTTCGGCCGCCTCCGCCGACGGCTGCCGGGCCAGTTCTCCCTCCAGCCACACCCGGTAGTCGTCTCCCCGCATCATCGCACCCGGTTCGGCGGTGGAACGCAACCGGACCAACCAACCGTTCCCGTACGGATCCAGGTTCACCGCACGCGGATCGCGCAACAGTTCCTCGTTCACCGCCACCACGACGCCGTCGAACGGGGCGTAGACCTTGCCCACCCACTTCCCGGCCTCGATGGCTCCCAACGGCTCTTCCCGCCGGAAGCTTTCCCCCGGCTGCGGCAACTCGATATAAAGAATGTCTCCCGCCGTGTCGCTGGCATAATCGGTGACCCCCAGCACCATTTCGCCGCCCTCCGGCCGTACCCACTGGTGGAATCGGTCGTAAAGGAGGTCAGCCGGAAAGTCCCACTCCCCTATCCGCATGCCCTTCCCTCCCCCTGTCGTTTCCCGCCGGCGGGATTGGTTCCCGTACCGACGCCGCCCTGCTCCGTTATAGCACGGGAGCCGCCATTGGCGGCGGACTGGGCGTCGGCGACGGTCCTCGGCGGCATGGCCGCCTGCGCCACGCTTGAGGTCTGTTCCTTGCCCTCGCCGACGGTCCTCGGCTTCACAGGTGACGCCTGCGCCACGCTCCCGGCGACGGGCGCATGTACGCAGCCAAACCCTTCCGTTTCCCCGGCTTGGGACGCATGATCACCGGCGTCTCCCCGGTCCTCCGTGGATGTTACCGCTTTGCCTGCCACTTCCCGCAGGTAGACACCTTCCATGATTTTTAATTTTCGTTCCCGAGGGTTGGGCCTGGAAGCACGCAGCCACCCCGGACTGAGGAGACGCCGTGCCACGTCCTCCTTGGCTCGCTGCAACGTCTCGTTCAACTCACCATCCGCCAACGGACCGAGCGCCGCCTGAAAGCCCCTGGCCAGGGCCTCCAACACGGCTTCGGGCGCCGGCGCCCGGCCCAATTCGCGCCGCAGGCTGGTCAGGTGGTCATCCATCATTCGCCCGGCCGCCTCGCGGAAGTGGTCCGGCGCGTCCAGGGCTTGGGCCATCCGCGCCGGGGGGAAATCCAGGAGAATGTTCCCGACGAAGACCCAATGCCCGGCGATCTCCCCCGCTCCGTTGCCGGAAATCTTCCTGCCGCCCACCCACAGGTCGCAGGGCGCCCGGACTTCCCCCCGGAGACCCAATTCCGCCAGGGCCAACTTGGCCGGTTCCAGCAGCCGCCGGTAGAAGTCCTCTCGTCTCCCCCGGGTCAGCGGCGAGGATGGCGCGACCACCACCTGGTAAAAGACCTGGTTGGAATCCAGGTAAACCAGGCCACCGCCCACCTCCCGCCGGATGACCGGCAGGTTTTCCCGCCGGCAGTACTCCCAATCCACCTCCGCCGCCGGAGTGTGGTAACCCAGGCAAAGGTGCGCCGAATCCGGCCGGCAAAGGACGATGCCCTGCCGCCCGAGGCGCGGCAAGGTGTGGTAAAACAAATGGCTGTCCGTCCAGGCCACCGTTCCCAACCGGTAGAGTTGCAGCAATGGTTCACATGCCCACTTTCTTCCACTCATGATCCGGCGCCATACCGTCGGCGCATCGGACACACGTCAGACCCTCTTGCACCAGCTTCTCCCGGTAGTAGGTCACCACCTGGGGCCCCTTGGCCAGGATTCCCCTTTCGATTTCCCACCTGCTCGGTTCCAGGCGCAGAAACCATCCTTCCCCGTATGGATCCCGGTTGACCACCCCCGGATCGCGCGTCAGCAGGGAATTGACGGTGGCGACCGTGCCGCTCACGGGCAAAACCAACCGGCCCACCCATTTGCTGCTTTCCAAAACCGCCCCGCCCTTCCCTCGCTGCACGAATTTCCCCACCGGGCGGAAGGTGACCACCAGTATCCGCCCGGCCTTGGTCTGCCCGGGGTCGGTCAGTCCCACGGTCAGGCAACCGTCGGCATCCGCCCGCACCCAGCAGTTCTCCTCCAGGCCGTACCAGAGTTCTTCCGGAAAATCGCAGGCATTGACCGTTGCCATATCGTACCCTTCGCTTTTTATTAGTCTTTGGCGCATTCCGTCCCGGCGTTTAAGCCGGGCCGTCGGCACAGCGGATGCAACTGAACTCCTCTTTGGCCAACACATCCCGGAAATGGTCGATGGCCTGCGGACCCGAAACCAGGCAATCCTTCTCCGCCTCCCAATTCGACGGTTCCAAGCGCAGGAACCATCCCTCTCCGTAGGGGTCACGGTTCACCACCCCGGCGTCCGTTTGCACGCGGGGGTTGACCGCCACGATCTTGCCGCTGAGAGGCAAAACGAAGGGACCAACCCACTTGCTGCCCTCCAGGGTCGCTCCCCCCTTTCCCCGCGGCAGAACCTTCTTGGAGTGGCGGAAGGATACCGTCAGCATCTTGCCGGCCTTGGTTTGGGAGGGATCGGTCATGCCCATGGTCACGGTGCCGTCCGGTTCAAGGCGCACCCAAGAACCCTCCTCCAGGGCATACAACAGTTCTTCCGGAAAGACGCAAGCGTTGACCACTGCCATTTTACTTATCCCCGCAATTGATTCCTTCGTCCGCCAAAAACGCCCGGTACTTTTCGATCCCGGCGGGTCCGGTGACCAACTCGCTCTTCTGGGTTTCCCAATCCGTGGGCTTGATGCGCACGATCCACCCCGCCCCGTAAGGGTCGGAATTGATCAGCGCCGGTTCGCCTTTCACCGCCGGGTTAACCTCCGTAACCTCGCCCGTCACCGGCGCCGGCACCGCCCCCACCCATTTGCCGCTTTCGGCCGTCCCGGCGCTTTTCCCCCGCGTCAGAGCTTTTCCGACACCTTTGGGCGAAATGGCCACCACCTTTCCGGCCATGCTCTGGGCCGGATCGGTCATCCCCACCGTGATCGTTCCGTCAGCTTCCGGCCTGGCCCAAACGTGCTTTTCCGGCCAATAGTAAAGATCCTCCGGTAAACGGCACCCATCACTCATTGTTTGGATCTGCCTCCTTTCCTCCGCCACCAACCGACGGGCGGCCGCCTCCAGCATGTCACTCTCAACCCTGAGAACTCACCGCTTCGGTCAGGGCCGGCAGAATCTCCGTACAATCCCCCACCACTCCGTAATCGGCCACCTCGAAAATAGGCGCGGCCGCATCGGTGTTGATGGCCACGATCAGGTCGGCGTCCCGCATTCCCTCCAGGTGCTCGGGGGCTCCACTGATCCCCGCCGCCAGATACAATTTCGGCTTGACTGTTTTCCCGGACTTACCCACCTGACGGCTCTTGGTCAACCAACCCTGATCCACCACCGGACGGGAGGCGGAAACCACTCCCCCAAGGGCTTCGGCCAATTCCTCGGCCAAGGAGATGTTACCCGCGTCGCCGATACCTCGTCCGACGCTGATCAGGACGTCGGCTTGGGTGATATCCACATCGGCCGTCTCGGCCACCTCCAAGCCCAGGAAGACGGTCTCCGGATCGGCCAAGGAAACCGGGGACGCGATGGCCTCCACGAGAACGTCCCGCTCCTCCGTCACCGCCGGAAAAGAACCGGCCGCCACCATGGCCAAAACCTGCGCCGCTGCCGTCTCCACTTCCAGCAGGAGCTTGCCTCCGTACAACTGGGTGGTCCCCACCACCGTGTCACCGGAAAATTCCAGGTTCCGACAATAGGCGATCAGGGGGCTGCCCAAGCGCGCCGAGAGGTCCGGACCCAATTCCAGACCCGCGGCCGTATTTCCCATCAGAACCAGGCGAGGCTTCCGGTCGCTCAACAACGCTTCCAACACCCGGACGTGCAGGGCCGGTGAGAAGTCCTTCAGGCCCGGATCCTGCACGGTCAGGACGGTATCGGCCGCCCCCAGGGAGCGTAGCGCCGGGTCACCGCCGTCCCGTCCGAGGACGACCGCCACGACTCGCCGGCCACCGGCCTCGGCCGACCTCTTCGCCGCCCCCAACGCTTCGCTGCTCGCTTGGGCGACCTGGTCGCCCACGAATTCCGCCAGCACCCAAATTTCGTCGCTCAACCGGCCAACCTCCCTATCCCTTTCTCCCGCAGGATGCGGACCAGTTCCCCGGCCACGGTATCCGCGTCGCCCTCCAACATCGCCGCTCGCTCACCGGACGGCGGCGGATAGAGTTTGCGCGCCTGCAGAACAGTGTCCCCTTCCGGCGGGGCCTCCATCTCTTCCAGTTGGCCCGTCTTCATGGCCTGCCGCACTTTGCTGACCGGCACGTAGCGGGGGGGCACCCGCGCCGCCTGGATTCCCAGGACGGCCGGCAGCGCAACCTGGTAGCGGGCGCCGGTGCCGCCCTCCAGTTCCTTGACCACCGTGGCCTTCCCCTCGGCCAGCCGCACCTCCTTCACCGTGGTCACGTGAGCCCAGCGCAAGTTGCCCGCCAAGAGCACTCCAACCTGCCCGTCGGCGTCGGCGGGGGCCTGGACCCCCGTCAACACCAGGTCGGGCGCGATTGCTTTAACCAGGGACACCAGGGCTTTGGCCTTTTGGTGATTGTCGGTTCCGAACCAATCGCCTGGAACCAACACGGCCCGGTCCGCTCCCTTGGCCAGGCAGGTGAAGAGGATGTCCCGGCTGCCGTCGGTTTCGAGAGAGACGGCAACCACCTCCACTCCCCCATCCGCCTTCAGTTGCAAAGCCTCTTCCAGCGCGTGATCATCGAAATCGTTCAGGACGTACTTCAGCCAGTCCTGATCAAGGCTGACTCCGTCCGAGGCGACCTCCAGGCCTTCCACCAAATCGGGCACCCCCTGGGTCAACACCAAAATCCGCATCGTTTCCCTCCTGTCTCGGTTTTCAGTTGTCCAAGAGGCCCATCGCTTCGGCCAGGATCTCACTCAAGTCGAGCACCTTCAGTTTTCCGTCGTTCCCCGTGGATTTCACCGCGTCCTCGAAGCGGGACACTTCGTAGGGACAGGCGACCACCAGGATTTCCGCTCCCGTGGCCACCGCTTCCTTCACCCGCACTTCCGAAAGACGCTCCCGCTGGAAGTTGGCCAGGAACCCGTCCAGGTACATTCCTCCTCCGCCGCCGCCGCAGCAGGAACTGTTCTCCCGGCACCGTTCCATTTCCACCAACTGGATGCCGGGAATGGCCTGGAGAACCTGCCTGGGAGCCTCGTATTCCCCGTTGTGCCGTCCCAAGTAGCATGGATCGTGAAAGGTCACCCGTCTGGAAAGCTTGCGGGGAAAAGAGATCCCGCTCAGCTTGGGCGCCAGGTACTGGCTGTAGTGGACGACGTCATAGTCGCCGCCGTAGGCCGGGTAAAAATGCCGGAAGGCGTTGAAGGCGTGGGGATCGGTCACCAGCAATTGCTGGAACTGATACTTGCCCAGGGTGGCCACGTTCTGCTCGGCCAGAAGTTCAAAGAGTCCCTTCTCTCCTCCCAGGCGCATGTCCTCACCCGCACACTTCTCCTCGTGCCCCAGGATGGCGAAGTCGGCTCCCAGGGCATCGAGCACCCGGGCCAAGGCCACCGCGGCGTCTTTGCCCCGCGGGTGGTAGGAATAGTGGCACTCCACGTACCACAGGAGATCGACCGGCTTTTTTTCCTTGGAGATAATCGGCACGGTCACCCCCGCCTTGGCGGTCCAATCCGCTCGCTTGCGGGGAGATTCCCCCATCGGGTTGCCGTACTTTTGGGTGTCGGCGAAGGCCTTCTGCAACTCCGCCGGAGCTTCCCCGGCCAACACCGCCTCTTCCCTGATGGCCGGCATGATCTCGGCCATCTTGACCTCTTTGGGACAGACCCGGGTGCAGTTGATGCAGGTGGTGCAGGTCCACAGGTCTGGACTTTCCATTAAATTCGTCCCCGTTTGAACCCGCCGGAAGATCTTGCGAGGACTGAAGTCCCCCACCCGGTCGGCGGGACACACCCCCGTACACTTGGCACACTGGAAACAGTAGGCCAGACTCTCCGCTCCTGGGATCGCTTTCAAACGATCGATTTGCTCAAAGTCGTAGCTTTCCAGCACCCGGGACTCCAACATTCGGCTCCACGAGCCGCCGATGTCCATGCCCTCAACGATGGCCGATTCCAGTTCAATGGCTTTCGCCTTGACCGCGCTCATCAGGCGTTACCCGATCCGGCTGCGGCCGCCTCCGCCGCCGCCGCCCCACCCCTGGCCGCCGCCATAGCTCTGACCGCCGCCATGGTCCCGGTGGAAACGCTGTCCTCCAAAGTCGACGGGCCGGCGGCCGCTCCCGCCACAAAGATTCCGGCCACCGCGGTGCTCACCGGATCCAAGGGACCACCGACCGTGCCGATGAAGCCATGGCTCTCCCTGGAGAGGCCCAGGGTGGCAGCGGTTTCAACCGTCCCCTGACCGGGGGTCATCCCCGTCGAGAGGATCACCATGTCCACGGGTGTCTCCACCGGTCGGCCCATGGTGGCATCCTCACCCTTGACCATCAGCTTGCCGTCCCGGGCCAGGACCTCGGTGATTATCCCCTTGATGTAAGCCACGCCGTATTCTTCCTGAGCCCGCCAATACAGTTCGTCCTCCCAAAAACCGAAGGCCCGCAGGTCGATGTAGAAAATGATGACTCTGCTTTTCGGCAGGTGTTGCCTGATCTCGATGGCCTGCTTGGAAGCCACGCCGCAACAAACCTTGGAGCAGTACTGGTTGCCGATGCGCCGGTCACGGGAGCCGACGCATTGGACAAAGGCCACGATCTCCGGTTCCTTCCCGTCCGATGGCCGGACGAAGTTGCCTTCCTTGAGCATAGCCTCGGCGTCGGTCAGGGTGATCACGTCGGGGAACTGGTAATAGGCGTAGGCTTGGGTTTCCCGACCCGGATCGAAGTGCTCGAATCCGGTGGCGACCACCACGGCCCCCACGGCCTCCTCACCGGTTACACCGTCTTTCTCCAGGGTTACCCGAAAATTGCCCACGCCACCGCTGATGCCCTTGACCTGGGTGCCGGTCCTGATCTCGACACCCG
>JAJZBP010000100.1 GCA_021798855.1 Bacillota bacterium | reverse complement strand
ATGATCAAGTACAATAGCCGTAAAGTTGATCCATTTTGCGTTGAACCGGACCCCTGGAGCAATAAATAGGACCGCCGGCAGTTCCGGTGCCGCCGGCGGGTGAACGGGAGTGGAAATGATGTCTCCCGGCTGCGACCGGCAATTGCACAACCTGCGGCGGAAATTGAACGACCTGCGCGGCTGCACGTTGCCCAAAAGTCCTATCCGAAACCGCCAAACTGGGAGCAGATGCAAAAGTTGACGGACGATGCCACGCGCTTGCTGGACCTTTTTCGGTAAGACCCGGCAGTCTTTGATTCTTTTTTGCCTAAAACCGGCAAACAGTGATCTCCTCTACTCCCCAGGGAAGAGTTGCCGATAAGCCTCTTTGGTTAAACGCACTTCCCGGGCCTTGGCTCCGTCCGCAGGACCGACGAAGTTTCGTTCTTCCATGGCGTCAACCAAGCGGGCGGCCCTGGTGTAGCCGATCCTCAACTTGCGCTGCAGGAAGGACACCGACGCCTGGCCGGCTTCCACCACCGTTTTCACGGCTGCGGGGAAAAGCTCGTCCACCTCTTCCGCCTCTTCTCCGGCATCTTCGCCGCCGCTGGCCAACAGCTCCTCGGTAAAATTCGGACTGCCCTGTTGCCGGTGGAACTCCACCAGGATTTCCACCTCCCGTTCCGACACGAAGGCGCCCTGAACCCGCGTCGGCTTGCCGGCGCCCATCGGGTAGTAGAGCATGTCCCCCTTGCCCAGGAGCCTTTCGGCCCCGCCCGTGTCCAAAATGGTTCGCGAGTCAACCTGGGAGGAGACGGCAAAGGCGATCCGTGAGGGAATGTTGGCCTTGATCAAGCCAGTGATCACGTCCACCGAGGGACGCTGGGTGGCCACGACCAGGTGCATTCCGGCGGCGCGAGCCATTTGCGCCAGTCTACACACGGTGTCCTCCACGTCCCGCGGGGAAATCATCATCAGGTCGGCCAATTCGTCGATCACCAGGACCATGTAGGGCATCGGATTGACGCCGTTTTTGGGCGCGGCGGCGTTGAAACGGGCGATGTCGCGCACGCCGGCGGCGGCCAGGGCGTCGTAGCGTCGCTCCATTTCGCGCACCGCCCAGTGGAGGATCTTGGCGGCCTGGCGGGCGTTGGTGACCACGGGGGCAAGGAGATGGGGGATGCCGTTGAAGACGGACAGTTCCACCATCTTGGGGTCGATCAGCAGGAGGTTGAGCTCTTCCGGCCTGGCCTTGCAAAGCAGGCTGGCGATGAGCGCGTTTAGGCAGACGCTTTTGCCGGAGCCGGTGGCGCCGGCGATCAGCAGGTGGGGCATCTGTTCCAGGCACAGGGTCACCGGGCGCCCGGCGATGTCCTTGCCCAAACCGACGGTGAGCGCCGAGGGCGAGTTGACGAATTCCGGCGATTCCAGCACGTCGCGCAGGCGGACGGGGGAGGTCTCCCGGTTGGGGATCTCGATGCCGACGACCCCCTTGCCCGGAACCGGAGCCTCGATCCGCACGTCCACGGCCGCCATGGCCAGGGCGATGTTGTCGGCCAACCCCACGATCCGGCTGACCTTGATCCCCGGCGGCAACTGCACTTCGAAGCGGGTGACCACC
The DNA here is from genome assembly GCA_021798855.1 of Bacillota bacterium. Taxonomy (GTDB): domain Bacteria; phylum Bacillota; class Sulfobacillia; order JAJZIM01; family JAJZBP01; genus JAJZBP01. The sequence goes on along the minus strand of JAJZBP010000100.1, from coordinate 5,751 downwards.
GGGCCTTCCTCCACGTTGACCACCTGGCCCTTGACGCCGAAGCTCTCCAGGGTTTCCTCCAACACCCTCTCCTTGGCTTCGATCAAGGTCCGCCCGTCCCTCGGCCCCCGGCTGCTCCGTTGCAACAGGGACGTGGGGGCGACCACGGAGGGCCGGGGACGGGGAGGATCGGCCAATGCCGGCAAAACGGGCCTCCCGTTCGCGGGAACCGCGGCGGTCTGCTCACCGCCGGGCAGAGCCGGGAGGCCGGCGGAACCGTCGCCCGTTCCACCGACCGGTTGGACGGCGACACTCTCGTCCCGCGGCGTCGTCTCCTTGTCCTCCACCTCTTCCAGCAGGAAGTCGCCGAGGAACTGCCCGCCTCGCCTGATTCCGTGTCCGAGACCCCTGGCTCCACCGACCGCCAATTTGTGGCTTTTTACGAGGATCTCCAACCACGAAGCGTTGGCCACCAGGATGACGGCGACGGCGAAGAGCGCCACCCCAACCACGTCGCGTCCGATGGAGCCAAAAACCAAGGCGGTCACGTAGGCCAGGCCGTTGCCGAACACGCCCCCGCCGCCGGGGAGAGCCAAGGCGCCGGCGGCCCCGCAGTAAAGGATAAACAGGAGGCCGCCTCCCAGGGCTCCCGCCGGGCGCGGCGGCGCCCGGCGCCGCAACAGGAGAAAAATCCCGCACAGGACGGCCAAAAGGGCCAGGGCGTAGGCGCCACTCCCGAAGAGATAAGTGAGCGCCCGCCTGACCAATGGAGCGACCAGGCCTCCCGCCCGGCCGCCAATGGCCAGGAAACCCAGGGCTCCGGCAGCGAGAATGATCAGACCGGCGATCTCTCGCTTCAATTCCGGTTGGAGTTCTTCCCAGAAATGCTTGCGGTTGGGAGCCTGTTTTTTCTTGCGTGTCACCTTGCGCATAAGGGGGAATTCGCCAACGGCGAGGGTAAATCCTACCCGGCGGCGGGAAAGGAGAGGGCGGGAGCCGGGGGCGGGAGCCGGGGGCGGGAGCCGGGGGCGGGAGCCGGGCCGCCCGGCCGCGTTTCGGTGGCCAGGTTATCGTGTTCGGCCACCCCGTTCTCCCTTCACCGGTCGCCCAGGCTCATCCTCCCTGCAAAGCCCGGTCGATGTCGCGCGCGGCCCGCCGTCCGGCGACCATGGCCCGCACCACCACGCCCGGTCCGGTGACCACGTCCCCTCCGGCCCAAAGCTTCTCACGGCTGGTTCGCCCGTTTTCGTCCGCCGTCACCGTGCCCCTCGCCGTGGTGGACAGATCGGCCGTGCCGGCCGTCACCCGCGACGAGACCCGGTATCCCAGAGCGAAAACCACCGTCTGGACGGGAATCCTGAATTCGCTGCCCGGGACGGGCATGGGCTGCGGTTTCCCGCCACCGGACACCGCCCGCATGCGGATCAGCGCCGCCCTTTCCACCCTACCCGTCCCCTCCAAGGCGACCAAGGAATGGGCGAAACGCACCTGCACTCCATCGTTCCTGGCCGCTTCAAGTTCGTCCGGACGGATGGGAGCCAGGGTTTCGGGCAGGATGTCAATGGCGGTGATGGTCTTGGCCCCCAGACGGCGGGCGCTTCGGGCCACATCCAAAGCCGTGTTGCCGGCTCCGATCACCAAAACGTTCTCCCCAACCCGGGGCGCTTGCCAGCGGTGCGGCAATGACCGGCTGAGCTTGGCCGCCGTCAAGAAGGCGGTGGCGGTGGACGCCCCCGGCAGGCCCGCGCCGGGCACGTTCAGGACGTTGTCCCGGCCGGCTCCCGCCGCCAGAAAGACGGCGTCGTTCCCCTCCAGCAGACTTTCCAGGGGAATTCCACCGGCCCCGACCTGGGTTTCCAAACGAAATTCCACTCCCGCCGCTTCCACTTCCTCCAGCACCGCCGCCACCACGTCGAAGGGCAAACTGAAGCCGGGGATACCCCAGCTCAGGACGCCACCGGCCACGGGGAGAACGTCGTAAACGGTGACGGCATGCCCCAGGCGCGCCAGCCTCTCCGCGGCAGCCAATCCCGCCGGTCCGGAGCCGACCACCGCCACCCGGAATCCGCTGGCCGGCGCCGCCGGATGCTCCTTACGGTATCCTTCCCGCACGGCCCAGTCGCCAACGTAGCGTTCCAGGCGGCCGATGGATACCGCCTGTCCTCCCTCCCGCCGGTAGACGCAGGCCCCCTCACACAGGTTGGCCTGATCACAGACCCGCCCGCAAACGGCGGGCAGGAGCGTGGTTGCCGCCAGGACATCCCTGGCTCGCGGCAGATCCCCCTCCACGATGGCGTTGCACATGGCGGGGATGTCGTTGTGGGCCGGGCACCCTGCGTCCCGGCAGCGCGGCCGCGGGCACACCAAGCAACGGGCGGCTTCCAGCGCCGCCTCCTGGTCCGTGTAGCCGAGATCCACCTCCCGGAAGCTGGACAAACGAGTCTCCTGATCCAGGACGAGGCTGGGAGTTCGCTGGTGGAGGCCCCAAAAAGGACCGGTCACCACAATGCAGCGCAGGGGGCAGGTTCGCTGGCATTGGCGACAGCCAACACATTCGGCGGAATCCGCCCGCACCGTGAAGCGGCTGAAATCCAGGGTCAAGCAGCCGGTGGGACACTCGCGCAGGCATTCCAGGCAGCCCACGCACCGCTCCCGGCTGATGAAGACCAGCGGACGGGACGGGTCGCTTTTCTCCAAAGAGACGGACATCGGCACCCCTCCTCACCTCGTCGTCGCCGCGTCGTCACCCCGTGCCGGACGGTTTGCGCCGCGCGTCCACGGGATGCCCACGGTTTCGGGCGACGCCGTGTCCAGAATTGCGCAAAGTTGATTCCACCGCGTAAACCCGCAAGCTTGCTCGGCTGCTGCTGCATACGGTAGTCGTAACGCATACCGAAAACTATGTGTAGCTGTTATTGCCCGGCGTCGTGGGCAAATCGGACTTTCCGCCGTGTAATCACAACTGATGACGCCACCTTGTTCCGGTACCCATCACTCGGCCCCGGCCATCTGTATGTACATCCAGGCGGTGTAGACCCCCGCCAGCAGGATCACCAAGCAGGCGGAAGCCAGGAAAGCGCCGGCGCCCCGCTCCCGGGGGTAATCCCGGTCCCGAATCCGCCAGGCCGCGTAGAGGGAAGCGCCTGTCCCCAGAATGGTCAAAACCACCTGGGACTCCACAACGCCGGCATTGGAAAGGATGTGGAAGTTCCAAAGGGGAATCCGTTGAAAACTTCTCCAGTTCCACCCGAACGGGTCGGTCAGGGAAAGGGGCACGCGGACGATGTGGTCCCAGAACTTGGGCAACTGGCGGGCAAGGTAGTCGCTGCCCACCAGGGGGATGAGGGCATAGGCTTGGGCCATGAAGGCCTTCCGCCAATCGCCGACGGCCGGGAAAAGCCGGGTCGTGACCCTGACGTACAGATAAAAAAACAGGGGGACGACGAAGGTAAGGCCGACGAAATCCAGCAGGTTGGGATAATGGGGCCAGCCGGTGATCCGGTTGAGGACGTCGTCCAGGCCGGTGCCCTGCGGGTTGCTGAACCAGGGGAAGGCGTTCCACTGCTCGTACCAAACCATGCCCCAAAGCACCGCCAGAGCAATCGCCAAATCCATCCGCCGCCGACCGGGACTGTGCACGTTGGTCAGGGGAGGCTGCAGATAAAGACCCACGTTGTCGTTGGGACAGGTCTTGAAACACTCGGTGCAAAGGCCGCATCCCTGGTTGGTGGCATTCGAGCCGGGGTACACCAACCAGGGACAGCCGTAACCGTTGGCGTTGCCGCGAATGCAGTCCTTGCCCTCGCATTCCAGACAGACGTCGCGGTTACGGGCGCGGAAACCGGAAAGGACCGACGGGGTGGTGAAGACGCCGATCAGGGCGGTCAAGGGGCAAAGGTAATGGCAGTAGGTGCGGCGGTCGAAGATCAGGTAAACGAGGATGGCGCTGGCGAAGATCATGATCACCAGGTAGGAAGTGTAACGAGGGTCACCCGGCCCGGCCACCCCCTGATACTCCTCCCAGAGGGTCAGGAGGAAGAAACCGGCAACCGACGGCAAAACACCGAAGTTGGCCAAGCGGCGGGGCCAATTCAAGTCCAGGCCCAAGGCTTTAGGCTTTTTCTTCCAAGGGGTGCGGCGTTGGATCCATTCGCCCAACCCTCCGAAGGGACAGATCAGGCACCACAGGCGGCCCAGGAACAGCATGGAGGCGGCCACGGCGGCGAACCAGAGGTACCAGGTGATGGCCGATCCGAACTGGTCGGGACCCCGATTCGCGCCGTCGGCACCGATGAATCCGCCGGCCAGGGCGAGGAAAAAGATCGCCAGGTTGGGGAGGGTGACCACGAATTGGAGCCACCGGCGCTTGAGCAGACGGCGCACCCAGCCGATCCTGGTCAGGTCATACAGGCGCGTCTCGCCCCCAAAGTACCGGTTTTCGGCCCGGCGCAATTCCTCCAAGGGCAACGGCAATTGGGGCCAAGCATCGCGTTTCAGGTCACCCATCCCCGGGGCCTCCTTTCCGTTGACGCGAACGGGACGCCGCAGCGGTTGCCGGCCGCGTCGGAAACTTCCACTAAAGGCGGGATCTGGTCAAAAAGGTCCAGATGCTAGGTGGGAGGGGGAACCCAACATGCCGCTGGCATGTTGGGGGAGGCTCCCAAATCTGCGGAGAACGGCTCCGCCGCGCTTGCGCGGTGTCCCCATCAGGGGAGGGAGGGGTTCCGATCCGCCGCGCTTGCGCGGTGTCCCCATCAGGGGAGGGAGGGGTTCCGATCCGCCGTTCTCAACCCAACGTGGCAGGAGTGAAGCCGTGAGGCGTACTCCCTGGTACGCCGTAACGTGGAGCGACGAAGGCAACAACGCCGCAGATGGGCCTTTTTCACCAGATCCCTTGCCTATGCTTGGCTGAAAATACCCATACCCAACCCAAAAGAGGCAACGCCTCGATTGCACCGGCCTTCGAATGGCGGACACGGCCACCAAGCCGCCGATCCGGGCAATTTCCGCCAACGTTTGCCGGCCCTCTCATATGCTTTATTGCTCCGTCCGTAACGGGATGGATGGACTTCCCCTCGCCTCCTTCCCAGACGGCATTTTAACGTCAATTCCTGCCGTTATGCCAATTCGAGATTTAAGATATAAACACCTTCATCATTTATCTTAACACCCGAAGAATTTTCAGCAGCGTCAAAGAGGCGGAAGTGGTCGAAATCGCGACCAGGGCTCCGCGCCTCTGCACATTTTAGGATCGTTTCCGGGTTGTCCCCCACTCTTTCGGCCACCACGTTGACCGGGACTCCGGCCTTGAGAAGAAGGGTTTGCCGGCTTTTATTGCGTCCTGGATAAATTCGTCGTGCTTCTTTGATTTCGCGCTCAAACGAAACCAAGCGTGGCACGGGTTGCTTCCCTCCTGACTCCCGGCAGAGAAGGTGGCCGCTCCCGGTGGGCATGGTCCACAACACCGTGGGTAGAGGACTGCGCGAGTTGAACAACCCGGAATCAATTGGAACCGAGCGCGTACGACAGCCAGGACGCGGTCAAAAGCCCATGACCGAGATCGATCGCACTTCGCTTTGACGACCACCGGACGTCCGTGTACCCATATACCCCCTTTTCCGCACATCTCGTAAGCGATTTCTTCCCCCAACTGGCTGGTCGGAAGCAGTCAGTTATTTTGTATAGGCGGCTTGCGGAACCCCCAAGAGTTCGAGTGTTACAGCCGCCACATAATGGCCAACGTTTGACAGGATAATTTGGCCGCAGATTGAC
>JAJZBP010000099.1 GCA_021798855.1 Bacillota bacterium | reverse complement strand
CGATCTTCCGCAGCGGGTCGCGACCTTGGCGGCCAGGTATGGTCCCGGCGAGGTGGCCGGGGCGGAAGACGAGATCGCGGCCTTGGTGGCCGAGGGAACCCTTTTCGCGCCCGACCCGCCCGGCGAGGTGGCCGGCGAAGCCGGCCTTCCGGTCAAGGCGCTTTGCCTGAACGTGGCCCACAGTTGCAACCTGCGCTGCCGGTACTGTTTCGCCGGTCAGGGCAGCTTCGGCGGAGAGAGGGAGTTGATGCCCGCCGAGGTGGGCCGTGCGGCGGTGGACTTCCTCCTGAAAGGCGCCGGCGGCGGGCGTAATTTGGAAGTGGACTTCTTCGGTGGCGAGCCCCTGCTCAACTTTCCCAGCGTCCGGGAGACCATCGAATACGCGGAGCGACGGGCGGCGCAGGAAGGCAAGGTCATCCACTTCACCCTCACCACCAATGCCACCCTGGTGGATGACCGCGTGATTGCCTATTTGCGGGAAAAACAGGTGAGCCTGATCCTCAGTTTGGACGGGAGACCCGAGGTCCATGACCGGATGCGGGGCGACGGCACGTACACGGCGGCCGTCGACGGCATCCGCCGGATGTTGGCCGGTTACCCGGAAGCCGACCACTATCTGCGGGGAACCTTCACCCGGCACAACCGGGATTTTGCCGCCGACGCCCGCCACTTTTTGGCTCAAGGCTTCCGCCGCTTTTCCCTGGAGCCGGTGGTGGGCCTCAACGAGGACTACACCCTGCGTGAGCAAGATCTGGCAGAGCTTTCCGCCCAGTACGAAGAACTGGCCGAAATCTACCTCGCCCATCAACGGGACAAAGACCCTTTCGTCTTTTTTCATTTCCAGCTCGATCTTACCGGCGGGCCGTGCCTGAACAAGCGACTGCGGGGCTGCGGGGCCGGAACCGAGTACCTGGCGGTCACGCCGAAGGGTGACCTTTACCCGTGTCACCAGTTTGTGGGCCGGGAGGATACCCGTTTGGGCAATCTGGCGGAGGGCGGCGTCACCCGGCCGGAACTGGCGGCGAAGTTCCACGACAACCACGTCTTGGCCAAGGCGGCTTGCCGCGAATGCTGGGCGCGTTACCTGTGCGGAGGCGGTTGCCACGCCAACGCTCACCTGAGTTCGGGGCGGCTGGACGTCCCCGACGCGCTCGGCTGCGCCTTGGGCAAAAAGCGGTTGGAAACCGCTCTGGGTGTGCAGGCGCGCTTGGCAGAATTGGCTTGAACAGCCATTGGCAAACGGGAATCAGCCGCTAAAATATAAAGACACGTTCGCTCGATAAGCGAGGTGTCCAAAAATGCGCCGGCGACGTTGGCCACTATTGATCGTTGGCCTGATTCTCTTAACGCTGCTCGTCGGGAACTTCGATTCGCTGCGCAGCGACCTGTACGCCGCCCGGCGTGCCGGTCAGGTGCAGGCGGCCCAATTCGCCGCCGGAGGCGATCAGGTCCGCGCCAACTCCCACTTCGTCCTTTATTATCCGCGCCGTGACGGGAACTATGCCTCCCTGGTGCTGGCCGCCGCCGAGAAGGCTTATGGCAAAGTCACCGGCGATTTGGGCTATTCCCCGCCCGGCAAGCTCACCATCGTCATGTACCCGACCCAGGCGGCATTGGCGGCGGCGGTCGGCGGGTTACCCGACGAAACGGTGGTCGGACTCTACTGGGAGGGAATCATCCGGATTCCCTACCCCGGAACCTGGATTCCGGCCGCCTGGCCGGAATCGGTCAGGGCGGCCTACTTTTTCCAAAACGGCCCCATGGCGCACGAATTGACCCACCTGGTGCTCGATTACCGAACCGACGGCAACTATCCGTCCTGGTTTACCGAAGGGTTGGCCCAATACGAGGATAAAAAAATCACGGGTTACGTGTGGACGTCGCCGCGGGATAATGAAAAACCCTACTCCTATGCCCAATTGGACGGTTCCTTTTACTCCCTGCCCGACCAGGCCCTGGCTTATCACCAAGCCCTGTCCCTGGTGGAACGTCTGGCACGGTTGCGCGGCCAGGCCGGGCTACGGTCCCTGATCGCCCGCCTGGCCGTCGGGACGAGGTTCCCGGCGGCGGTGCAGCAGGTTTACGGCCTGACGCCCGAGCGCCTGGCCAGCCCTTGACCGGCGGCGGTCACGGTGGCGCCGGCCCGCCGGGTTGGCCATTGGCGCAAGTTCCTTTGTCGGCGTCCCTTTCTCCCGGAGCGGGATCCCTCCCCCGTCGGAAAGCCAAAAGATTGGTTTCCCGGTGACGGGGAGGGACTTTTTCGTTTAGGACGGACAGCCAAACCGCTTCCTCCGCCGGGAGGAACCGGGACAAATGGCCCAAAAGCACGGTGCCGGCCAGGATCGGGTTGCCGAGGGAGGCCGCCGCGGCGGTGGCATCCACCCAATGCAGGTTTTTGCCGGCAAAGCGCCGGGCGACTTCCTCGTCGTTGGGATAATCGGCCGGGGAAAGCCCGGGCGGGAGCAACCGGTGCCGGTTGACCAGGGCCACGCCGCCTTGCCGCAACCGCGCGGCGCACCTGGCGGCCTCCAGGCTCTCCAACCCCAATAAAAAATCGGCCGCAGCGATGAGCGGCGAATTGACCAGTTTTCCCCAGCGGACGCAAGCCTCCACCGCGCCTCCCCGCTGGGCCAAGCCGTGGACGTCCGCTTTTTTGACGTCCAGCCGTAAGCGCAGGCCGACTTCGGCCAGGATGTCTCCGGTGAGGACGACGCCCTGGCCGCCGACGCCGGCCAGCAAAAAGTCCGCCTTCACTTGTCCACCTCCTCCGGGAGAATGGCTCCCCGGGCACAGGCCAGGACACACAGGCCGCACCCGTTGCACCCGACCTGGTCGATGGACACTCCCCCGGCGTCCAGACGGGTGATCGGCGGACAACCGAGGAGGAGGCAAAGGCCGCAGTTGTTGCAGCGGTCTCGGTCAACCACGGGGGCGGGTCGGCGCTCCCTGGTGGCCAGGACGCAAGGGTGGCCGGCGATGATCACCGAAGGCTCCGTCACGGTCCAGGATTCCCGGAGGAGCCGGCGCAGTTCCACCAGGTTGTAGGGGGACACCTCGAAGACCCGCTCCACGCCGAGAGCGCGACAAAGACCGGGCAGGCTGACCGCTTTGCCGGTCGATCCCTGGAGGGTTTTGCCGGTGCCCGGATGGTCCTGACGCCCGGTCATGGCGGTGGTTCGGTTGTCCAGAATGATTACCGGGACATTCCCACCGTTATAAACCAGATTTAGCAGCGGGGGGATTCCGGAATGAAAGAGAGTGGAATCACCGATGACCGCCACCGGGCGTCTGGTGCCTCCGGCTTTGAAGGCGCCGTGGGCCACGCCGATACCGGCGCCCATGCAGCCCAGGGTATCCATGGCTTCAAGGGGGTGTCCAACCCCCAGGGAATAGCAGCCGATGTCCCCGAAGACCGTGGCTTTCAGGGTCTTCAGGGCGTAGAAAACACCCCGGTGACCGCAGCCGGCGCACAGAACCGGCGGGCGACCCGGCAGGGGTGGTTCCCCGGCGGCCGGCCCGGGACCCGCGCCGGCGTCCAGAACGGTGCGCAGGCGCACGGTTGAAAGCTCTCCGGTGCGTAGGGCTGCGGGTAGTCCTTCCGCCTGGATACCCAATCCGGCCAGCTTTTCCAACAAGAAGGGGTCGAGTTCCTCCACCACCAAGAGCCGGTCCACCGTTGCGGCGAAACGGCGCAGGAGCCGGGAGGGGAGGGGGTGCACCATTCCCAACCTGAGGACCGGCGCGTCGGGGAGAATTTCGCGGACGTATTGGTAGGCCACCCCGGAGGTTACCACCCCCACGGGTCCATGGCCGGGGATGATCTCATTTCCCGGGAAATCTTCGGCCCAAGCGGCCAGGTAATCCAACCGTTGTTCCACCACCGGGTGGCGGCCGCGAGCGAAGCCCGGAACCATCACGTATTTGGCCAGGTTGCGGCGGAAGCCGGACGCCGGGTGTTCGCGGCGCCGGCCGGGGGCGGGGACGGATGCTTTGCCGTGGGAAAGCCTGGTGGTGCTCCTCAAGAGCACGGGGGTATCGAACTGTTCGGACAGGTCGAAGGCCAGGACCGCGAAGCGTCTGGCCTCGGCAGGATCGGACGGCTCCAGGCAGGGCAGCTTGCTGAAATGGGCGTAGTGGCGGCTGTCCTGTTCGTTTTGGGAACTGTGCATCCCCGGGTCGTCGGCCACCACCACCACCAGTCCGGCTTGGATTCCGGTGTAGACGGCGTAAAAGAGGGAGTCGGCGGCCACGTTCAGGCCGACGTGCTTCATGGCGGTGAGGGCCCGTGCCCCACCGTAAGCGGCTCCCACGGCCACGTCGAAGGCCACTTTCTCGTTGGGGGACCATTCGGCCCGGACTTCGGGGTAGCGCCCCAACGTCTCCAGGATCTCGGTGCTGGGGGTCCCGGGATAGGCGGACGCCACCCGAACCCCGGCCTCCCAGGCTCCCAGGGCGATGGCCTCGTTGCCGGACAGCAGGATACGGGAAGCCGGGCCGGAGGGAGGACTCAACGGGAGCCGTGCTTCTTGGCGTCGAGGTCGCGCCGGTCCACGATTCGCTTGGCTTTTCCCTCGCTGCGTGGCATCCAGCCGGGAGCGACCAACTGGACCTTGGCGGAGACGGCCAGCAGCTCCAGCAGTTCCTGGCGCAACAGCGCCTCCAAACTATCCAAAACCGAACTCCCGGCCTCCCAAACGGCGGGGGTCACCTCGACCCTGACTTCCAAGGTGTCCATCAGGTGTTCACGGTCGACCACCACCTGGTAGTTGGGGGAAAACTCTCCGTGGCGGAGCAGGATGATTTCGATTTCCGAGGGGAAGACGTTGACGCCTCGAATGGTCAGCATGTCGTCGGAGCGCCCCAGGACGGGATCCATTCGCACCGTGGTCCGGCCGCAGGGGCAGGGGTCCGGGTCGAGACGGGTCAGGTCTTTCGTGCGGAAGCGCAAAAGAGGCATGGCCTCTTTGAGGGTCGTCAGGCAAAGCTCTCCTTGCTCGCCGGGGGGCAGGGATTCGCCGGTGTCCGGATCGAGGATCTCAGGCAGGAACCAGTCCTCCTGGATGTGGAGACCGCGGTGGGCCGGGCATTCGGCGGCGACGCCGGGTCCGATGATCTCGGTGAGGCCGTAGATGTTGTAGGCCCGCAGGCCCAATGCGGCCTCGACCTGTTGCCGGATGGAATCGGTCCAGACTTCGGCGCCGAAGATTCCGATCTGCAGTCTGGGGTCGGCCGCCAGGTCCACGCCCAAGCCGCGGGCGGTCTCGGCGATGACCAGGGCGTAAGAGGGAGTGCAGGTCAGGACCTGGGAGCCCAGGTCGGCCAGGAAGGAGACCTGCCGCTGGGTCATGCCGCCGGACATCGGCACTTCCGCCGCTCCCAACCGCTGGATTCCGGCCTGAAAGCCCAGTCCTCCGGTGAACAGGCCGTAACCATAGGCGTTGTGAACGAACATTCCGGGTTGCACACCGGCGGCGACCAAGCAGCGGGCCATCACGTCGCCCCAAAGTTCCATGTCCTTGCGGGTGTAGGCGGCGATGACCGGCACTCCGGTGGTGCCGCTGGAGGCGTGGAAGCGAACGATTTCCTCCTGGGAGCAGGTCAGAAATCCCAACGGATAACCCAGCCGCAGGTCGTCCTTGGTGGTGGTCGGCAGGCGGACCAGGTCGTCCAGGCTGCTTAGGTCGTCCGGGCCGAACCCGGCGCGGTCCATCGCCTCCCGGTAAAAGGGTATTTTTTCGTAGGTTCGCCTTACGGTTTTACGCAGGCGTTCAAGTTGGAGTTTGGCCAATCTCTTTCGCGGCATGGTTTCCACTTGCAGGTTCCAATAGGAGCCTTTCTCCGTGGTTGACGTTCCGGCCATGGTTGGCAAACCGCCCTTTCCGTGCACGAGTTTAGAAAAATTTATTCGCCGGCGGGGGGCCGGTTCCTCTTTGGGAAAAGGGTGGGAAGGTTGGGTATGGGGGGAGAATGTTTGATGGTCTCCCGAACGGTGGGCGTTCATCGGAAAAAGGTTGCTTTGCTTGGGAAGCGTTGGGGCAAACTATGGTCGGATCGCAAAGGGAATGCCGGCCAAACCGTCGATCCCGGCTCGCAGCGGCGCCCAATACGCGCCGAGCCGCGGCGCAAGGGGATGGGGTGCAGCGGCTTGGTGGGCAAGGGCCGCAATGCCAATAACGGGAGGTACGACGGTTGACCTGGAAAAAGGTAGTTTTGTTGGCGACGTTTTCGGCTTTTTGCGGTGGTATGGTTGGGGGGGTATCGGTCTTCGGTTTGGAAACCTGGAGTGTCCGGGCGGCTGCTTCGCAAACCCCTGGGCGGGTCTGGCCGGTGGAACAGGTGATGCGGAAAGTGGGGCCGGAGGTTGTCGGCTTGGTCGGCACGACCGCGCGCCTGGACGCGTTGCGGCAAACCGTGCGCAGGGGGCAGGCCAGTGGATCGGGGGTCATTTTTCGTTCCGATGGTTACATCGTCACCAACTATCATGTGATCCAGGGTATGAACCAGGTGAAGGTGATCCTGAGTGACGGGCGGACATATCCGGGCAAGGTCGTGGGAACCGATCCGGCCACCGACTTGGCGGTGGTGAAAATTCCGGCCAAGAACCTTCCGACCGCCACCTTCGCTTCGGCGGCGGAGATTAAGGTGGGGGAGTTGGCGGTGGCCATCGGCAACCCTCTCGGAATGGGCTTTAGCCAATCGGTCACTGCCGGGGTGGTCAGCGGATTGGACCGGAGCCTGGGGACGGGATACGCCGTGCGAGCCTACCGGCTGATCCAGACCGATGCGGCCATCAATCCCGGCAACTCAGGGGGGGCCTTGGCCGATGCCCAGGATCGGATAATCGGCATCAATTCGGTGAAAATTGCCACTCCAGGCGTGGAGGGGATGAGCTTTGCCATCCCGGCCCCCACGGTGGAAAAAGTGGTGAATGACTTGATTCGGCAGGGCAGGGTGGTCCGTCCGTGGTTGGGCCTGGGCTTGGTCGGCAAGGAAACGGCGGTTCGTTTCGGTCTACCCTACGTGGGGGGACTGTTGGTCGGAAAAGTGTATCCCGGGTCGCCGGCGGCCGCGGCGGGTCTGCGTCGGGGGGATACCATTTCGAGTGTGAACGGCAGGCGGATGGACAAAGTGGCGGAATTTCTGGATTACCTAAACAGCCTCAAGGTGGGGGAAACGGTCGAAATCAACTACCGTCGAGCGGATCAAACCGGCGAATTTCGGGTGAAGCTGGCGGCGATGCCGCCGGGGCCTTTGACAGGATAAGCCAAGTAACCTTATACTACAAAGCAATGTTTGGTGAAAAACCAAGCCCCTCGGGGAAACCCGGGGGGCGCAACAATTCTGCTGGGAGGTGAAACTCA
>JAJZBP010000098.1 GCA_021798855.1 Bacillota bacterium | reverse complement strand
TGCGGTCCATCCGGTGTGGCCAAAACCCTCCTGCGCCCCGGCCTTTCGATACTCCAGGGCTGCCGCCCCGGACCCCGCCGGGCATTCTCGGCTATGCCTGTTGTTTGGGAGAATTCTGGTGGCTACCGCCGGGGGTGCCGTGATCAATCGCGGAACGGGGCAGCGCCGTTGGCGCCCCTGGCTCACTTTTAAAACCGGGATTCGCTCCAGAAGGCCCCTGCAAGGGCCTTCTGGAAGGAGAGGGGGAGGAGAGATACGGGAACAACCCGCGCCAACGGCGCTGCCCCCTCCCACGGCGGGCCACGGCGGCTTCGCCCTTGCCGACAGACCCCCGCCCCCTAACTGCTCCGGGCGAGGTGCTCCGGTTCCCTTTCTAATATAAATAGATAGTCAAAAAGTTTTCCACAGCCAGAAATGGAAAAAGCTGTTATGCTATAGAGTACAGTAGGGAGCGGTTAGTTGCGGTTATTTGAAAAATAAAGCGAAAAACGGCTCAAAATTTCCAATTTCCTACCTGGTGGTCTCACCAACACCCGATGAGAAACTTTTCACAAAGCAAAAAGCTTAAAAGACCGGGCTTTTTTAGCTCGTTCTCATGGGAAAAAACATGTTTTTGACCTGCGCTGTTTAGGATGGGAACAACGGGATTACCTTGCATTTCAAGCCGGCGGCAATCTCCTTCACCTGGCGCTTCAAGGCCGCCATGTCCTCCGCGGTCAAACTCTTTTCCTTTAAAATAAAGCCGCCCTCCCTTCCGGGATAGGCGACCTCTTTTTCGCCCAGCAGGGCGGTTATTTTTTGTATGCCTTGTCCCGTCGGCGGACAGCGGTAAACCGGATCACGTCGCCCTCCGGCGGGTCGAAGAATACGCGCCAATCGCCCACGCGAAGGGCCAGATCCCTGGATATTCTAACCCGACGGATATTTCCATGAAGGTTTTCCACGAACCGAAGGACGCGGGTAACAACCCGATCCCTTTCCTTCTTGTCCAGCTTCGCCAGGTTGTTCCGCGCTTCCTTCGACCACTCAACTTTCATTCAAACGAACGCAACATTTCTTCCGTGGTCATAACCCTGCCAGCGGCAATGTCTTCCCGCCCCCGACGGATCGCCTCCAGATCCTCTTCCGAAAGCGGCTCGTCGTCCTCCGGCGCGTTGGCTATGGACTCCATGATCCGCCGGTGGACTTCCTCCTTCGTCAACGGCTCCAGAAAGGCCAAAACCTTCCCTTCTTCCGCTTCCGGCAGTAGGTCTATGAGATCATGCAGCCGCTCCTTGGCGACGCTCATTGGCGTTTCACTCTCCTTATGTGGGAAAAGACCAGCCGCTTCATAGCGGCGTACAGGTAACGGCCACTGTCAAGCATTGCCTGCCCAGCGTCCAAGTCTTCGGCGGCAATACCAAGCCATTCGCGGGTTATCGGTTTCATGCTTCGATTATACCCCGTTGGTAGCGGCTTGTGAAGTTTCCCGGCTTTTGCGGATCTGCCTTCTTGGACCGTTTCCGTCCTGTCCATTTGATACGCCGGGGCCTGCCACCCCGGACCCCGCCGGGCATTCTCGCCTGTGCCTGTAGTTTGGGGGAATTCTGGCGGCTGCCGCCGGGGGTGCCGTGATCAATCGCGGAACGGGGCAGCGCCGTTGGCGCCCCTGGCTTTCTCCTTTAAGGGAGTTTCGCTCCAGAAGGCCCCCGCAAGGGCCTTCTGGAAGGAAAGGGGGTGGAGATACGGGGACAACCCGCGCCAACGGCGCTGCCCCTTCCCACGACGAACCACGGAGGCCGCGGCTCCCCTGGCAGACCCGCACCCCCAACCTGCTCCGGGCGAGGTGCTCCGGCTCCCATTTAACGCAAAATTAACGATTTTTTAAGTTCCAAATTCGTTGTTTTTCACGATGAAACATTTACCATGCTCCGAATTACTCCATAATGCTCTTGTTTACTCCAGATTTACTATCTATTTATCTGGCCGCTGGTTTCCTCTGCGCCTCGACGTACCGCCGCAGGACAGCGTTAATCGTGGTCTGATAGCCCTTACCCTGGTCCTTGAAGTAACCTAACACGTCTGGGTCAAGACGGAGGGTTATCTGTTGCTTTGTCCCAGGCAAAAGTACCGCCTCCGCCCAAAAGTCGTCGTCCAGCGGCGGGTTATCGGTATAGTCAATGTCTTCATCCCTCATGGCATCAACCTTCGACCAATCGGTTTTCGATAACCTTGCGGTATATTTCGCGCTCACGTTCATTCGCCCTCCTTAAAGAGATAATTCTACGGCTGTCTGGTGGTCGGTCAGTCCAAACGATTACCACCACCCGACAATTCAGTTCACCTATTCCCTGCCAACGCTCCTCACCATAATCCTTCCTGGTATCATTCCTCTTATACAAGTCGCCCCCAAACAAAGCTTCCGCATCGGCAAAGTCTAGGCCGTGCTTGGCAATGTTGGCTGCGTTTTTGCCTGGATCCCATTCAAAGTTCATGTCTTAGTATAACTTCAATCGTAACTACTATGCAATAATTTTCTTCCGGACCCCGTAAGGAGGAAGGAACTTGCCTGGCCGCCCGCCGGCCTGGGTGGCGTATTTGCTCCGTCCCTGGTTCTCCGGGGAGCCGGGACGGCGCCGGTTCACCAGCCAGGCCGCCATAAGCCGGGATACCCATTTCCCTCTTCTTATGGGGTTCCCTTGCTCCCCAGCCCGTTGCGTCGAACCCAAGGCGGTGATTTGAAGTTTCCCGGCTTTTGCGGATCTGCCTTCTTGGACCGTTTCCTTCCTGTCCATTCAATACCACCGGGGACTGCCGCCCCAGACCCCGCCGGGCATTCTCGCCCATGCCTGTAGTTTGTGATTATTTTCACAATAAAGTTCTACCAAGTCTTTAACGGAGAAACATTTGAGGGAGATTTCTGCGGTGGTTCTACCGGTAGAACTTTTTCTCCCGCCGCGCCGCCAACAAAAAAATAAGCCGCCCTCCCTTCCGGGGTAGGCGGCCCTTCTTTGCTCAATTTTTATTTTCTCGCCGCAGCCGATCCTACAACTTCCCACCATCGGCAATGTGCTTGTTTATCAGCATCCGCATATAGGTCGTGTAGCCCACGCCTAACCGGGCCGAACGCCTCTTTAACTCCTCGATTTCTCGCGACGAAATCCGCACCGCCACCGTTTCTAAATGGGTGGCCGCAGCCCCTCCCGGTTCTGCTATTACTTCCTCGCCGGGCAATTGGGAAGTGTCGTGGGTATCGTACCACTCGGCGGCTTCTTCTACGCTCTTGAACTCAGGCTCTTGCGTTGCGGGAAGCAACCGCTTCTTAATAGTCTTCAAAATACGTCCTCCTCTCTGTATCGGTTACGTCCCTGGCTGTTACAGGGTAGCCTGTTCGTTCAGGTCGTGGAGTAATGACCACCATCAAAATTCGCCCAGCTTCGGTCCTGCCATAGAGCCGATAAACTCCATTCCGGCCACGGATTAAGCGGTTGTCTTCGTCCTCAAACGCCTCGTCAACTTCTTCGGGTGTTACACCGTGCCTTGCAACATGGGCTATCCGATCCTCGGTCCACAGAAGCATGTCAAAATGTCGCTGCACGGTTTCACCTCTGCCACCATTGTATTATTACTCGTATTGCGTTGCAACACACCAATTATTTCGGAACGCTCCGTAAGAGAATGGGCCACGGTTCTTCAGCCAAGCAGCCCCTTTCCCTCTTCTTACGGGGTTCCCTGCTCCCCAGCCCGTTGCGTCGAACCCAAGGCGGTGATTTGAAGTTTCCCGGCTTTTTCGGATCTGCCTTCTTGGACCGTTTCCGTCCTGTCCATTCGATACCCCAGGGCTGCCGCCCCGGACCCCGCCGGGCATTCTCGCCCATGCCTGTAGTTTGTGATTATTTTCACAATAAAGTTCTACCAACTTTAACGGAGAAACATTTGAGGGAGATTTCTGCGGTAGTTCTACCGGTAGAACTTTTTCTCCCGCCGCGCCGCCAACAAAAAATAAGCCGCCCTCCCTTCCGGGGTAGGCGGCTCCGTTTTTGTCATCTTAATACTCACCTGGGAATCAACTTATGGCGTTGCCGTTGTTGTATGACCGGAATATGCTTCTGCGATTCCACATATTGCCGCAGGACATTGTTAACGGTATTTTGGATTCCTTCCCCTTGGCTTTTGAAAAAAGCCGCCACATCTGGTTCTAGCGTTATCTGCTGTTTCTCGCGGGGCCAAAGGATCGCATTCTTCCAAAACTCTTCGTCCAAGGGCGGAATATCGCTATAATCTATATCCTCGTCGCTCATCGCCTTAATCCGTTCCCAATCCGTCTTTGACGGTTTTGGCATAATCTTCTCGTTCACGTTTCCCCGCCTTTCTCATCGAAATTATCCGAACGCGATCCGGCTGGCGTAGCGTCCACACCAGCAACACTACCTCATCTCCTAAAAGACCTATTCCGTTCCAACGCTCTTCACCGTAGTCTTTGCGTCTGTCTACCCAGGCAAAAACATGGCCTTTGAAAACGTCTTCTGCATTTTCAAAGTCGAATCCGTGCTTGGTGATATTGACCACATTCTTTTTTGGATCCCATTCAAAATCCATGCCTTATTATAACTCTATGAGTAAGAAAAATCTAAAGGTTTCTGGAAAGCCGTAAGGAGGAGGAAGATTACTGGCCATTGCGACCTGGCCGGTGCTGGCCGTTTCCGCCCTGGCCATTCGGTACACCGGGGGCTGCCGCCCCGGACCCCGCCGGGCATTCTCGCCCTGTGCCTGTTGTTTGTGATTATTTTCACAAAGCGGAAACCTTAAAAGATGCGGCAAGTTCGTCTTGCGTGGCCCTGGCGGCGGGGTATGCCTTGCCGTCGGTGCCGGTAGACTGTTCAGGTGTTTCACCTGGAACACCTGAACACCAATCATGAACGGCGTGTTCACTTACTCCCAGCACCTTTGCGATCCACCGCAAGCTCTTTCCCTCTCCCCGCAGGTGGTCATCCGTCACTCCAGGGCTGCCGCCCCGAACCCCCGCCGGACTGCCGCATTTCGGCGGCCTGTTCCCGGCGGTCGGCAAGTTCGTCTTGCGTGGGCCTGGCGGCGGGGCGGATCTTGCCGTCGGTGCCGTTTGCTTGTTCAGGTGTCGGATTTCCGACACCTGAACACCACATGGCAACGGTATCATGATCCACACCCAACACCTTCCCTATCCAAGGCAAGCTCTTTCCTTCTCCCCGCAGGTGGCCCGTCACTCCAGGGCTGCCGCCCCGGACCCCGCCGGGCATTCTCGCCTGTGCCTGTAGTTTGTGATTATTTTCACAATGCGGCAAGTTCGTCTTGCGGTAGATCTAGTGGTAGGATATGTCTTGCCAAATCCGCCGTTTTGCGTTTTTTCACCCGGAAATTTAGCTAGGTTAATTTCCAAGGAGTTTCGTTCAAAATCGGGGATTTGCAAATGGATTGGTAGCGGCTTGTGAAGTTTTCTGGCTTTTTCGAATCTGCCTTCTTGGACCGTTTCCTTCCTGTCCATTCGATACTCTCCAGGGCTGCCGCCCCGGACCCCGCCGGGCATTCTCGCCTGTGCGTGGTTGTTTGGGAGAATTCTGGTGGCTACCGCCGGGGGTGCCGTGATCAATCGCGGAACGGGGCAGCGCCGTTGGCGCCCCTGGCTTTCTCCTTTAAGGGGGTTTCGCTCCAGAAGGCCCCCGCAAGGGCCTTCTGGAAGGAGAGGGGGTGGAGATACGGGGACAACCCGCGCCAACGGCGCTGCCCCTTCCCACGACGGGCCACGGAGGCCGCGGCTCCCCTGGCAGACCCCCACCCCCTAACTGGTTCGGGCGAGGTGCTCCGGTTCCCGTTCTTTATCTGATACAAATAGATAGTCAAAAAGTTTTCCACAGCCAGAAATGGGAAAAGCTGTTATGCTATAGAGTACAGTAGGGGGTGGTTAGTTGTCGTTATTTGAAAAATAAAGCGAAAAACGGCTCAAAATTTCCAATTTCCTACCCGCCGCTCTAAGCGACCCCACAGCCACTCTGAGCGACCCCCTATGAGAAACTTTTCACAACCAAAATCAAAGAAAAGATCGGGTCCGAAAGGCCGATCTTTTCCGATCTCCTTGGATCAGGGGAATAGATTAATCACCCTTCCTCCGCGCCAGTACAAAATCCCTATGTTTTGGATTACATACATGTTTTTTGCCCACTTATTCCGGCAACCTCAACCTATTGTTTGGGAACGGACAAACGGTTTGAATATGCCGACGAAGTTAGATCTCCTTGAGGAATTAGGTCGCGCCATATCTCAAAAAAACATCGAATGGATTGGGATTAACATTAACCGCCTAATCGCCACCGTGCCCCACCCTACATCTGTACCTCTACTCAAACCCGGCGAGATTCTTCCTTCCATTGCTAAACGCGAACAAATTCGTGACATTATGGAAATTACACGTTTGTTGCCACCTGAAAAGGTTGACGCCATTTATCACTTCACTCAGATTATCGGCCATCCAAAATTCCAATTTCCAAGTGACAAATCCAAAGATTTTGTAGGTTGGTTGTATTCGGCAATTCATGCCTACTGCTCCGAAAAATAAGCCGCCCTCCCTTCCGGGGTGGGCGGCTTTATTTTTCGCTCAGTATTTTCGTCCCGCAGGGGCGGGGCGGTCTATTTTCTCTTGTATGCCTTGTCACGCGGGCGAACGGCGGTAATCCATATTGTGTCATTTTCCGGCGGGTCGAAGAATATTCGCCAGTCTCCTATTCGCAGGGCGTAGTCTTCCGCGCCCTCAACTTGGCGAATGTCGCCGTACTCAATTTCGGCAAAACGCTTAGTCCCCTCCACGATCCGTTCCCGGACATCCCGATCCAGACGTTTCATGTCTTTGAGCGCCCGGCGCATCCAACGGAGTTTCATTCCTCCTCCAGGGCACGAAGAAGTTCCTCCGTGGACATCCACCTACCTGCCAACAGGTCTTCCTTCCCCTCCCGGATGGCTTCCACATCGTCTTCCGAAAGCGGTTCGTCGTCAATGGGAGCGTTTGCAAGCAGCCGCGCCATTCTGGCTCCTTTGTCCTCTGTAAGGTATTCCAGGTAGTGCAGGGCGGCTATTTCCTCCGCTTCCGGCAGTAGATCTATGAGATCATGCAGCCGCTCCTTGGCGACGCTCATTGGCGTTTCACTCTCCTTATGTGGGAAAAGACCAGCCGCTTCATGGCGGCGTACAGGTAACGGCCACTGTCAAGCATTGCCTGCCCAGCGTCCAAGTCTTCGGGGGCAATACCAAGCCATTCGCGGGTTATCGGTTTCATGCTTCGATTATACCCCGTTGGTAGCGGCTTGTGAAGTTTTCTGGCTTTTTCGGATCTGCCTTCTTGGACCGTTTCCGTCCTGTCCATTCGATACTCTCCAGGGCTGCC
>JAJZBP010000097.1:2393-7680 GCA_021798855.1 Bacillota bacterium | reverse complement strand
AAGACCGGCAACACTCCGGGCAATTCTCTCTCAACCCCAATTCACGGTTTGGGGGAACCGTCCGTCCTGGGAGCGGGGTTGGCGGTGGCCGCCGGTTGGAGCCGTTTTGGAGCACACGGTCGCCGCCGTTGCCGTGGCGGTCTTGGTCCTTTTGGCCGGTTTCGTCCTGTTGCGGGTCTTTTCGGAGCGGGGCGTTGACCGGATGGCGCCCGGCGGCGGGTCGCCGGACGCCCGGGACGACCACCGGCGCCGGGCCGACGCCTTCGCCCGCGCGGGAAACTACCGGGAGGCCGTGCGTTTTACCTATCTCCATCTCCTGGCCCGGTTGGCCGAGCGTGGCCTGATCCCGAAACGCCCCGGCTTCACCGACGCGGAGGGGTTGGAAACGGTGCGGGACGCCGTGATGCCCGACCTGGTTGCCAGATTCAGGCATGTTCGCTATGCCGGCGGGGATTGCCGAGAAGATGAGTACGCCGTTTTTTGCCGGGACGCCGCCGCCGTGCTGGACAAACTCCGGTGAATCACCGCAGATGGATCCTGGTGGCCGTGGCGGTGATGGTCACCTTGGGGACGAGCGTCTTCATCTGGCGCTTCTTGCCCCGTTACGTCGCTGCACCGACCAGTTTCAGCCCATCTCCCCAGGGGGTCAAGGCCATTTATCTACTTTTGGGCAAACTGGGGGACCATTCCGTACGTTGGGAACAGCCATGGGATCGGCTGCCGAAAACGGGCAGCCTCTTGGTTTACCAGCCGGACGAACCGGTTTTTCCGGAAGAAACAAGAGCCCTGTTGTCCTGGGTGCGTTCCGGCCATCTGGTCTGGGTGGAAACGGAGAACGGCAACTTGATCCGCTCGCTTTTGGGCACCGCATTGGTCGGCGGCTCCCCTCGGCGTTACGTCCATCCCCTCCGCCGGGATGTCATCACGGCCGGCGTGCGGTCGGTCTTCCCGGACACCACCCGGCGGATCGTCCCCGGTGGCGCCGGCATAGGTGAGGTGGGAGACGGTCGCGGATGGGTCGTGGCCATCCGCAACTTGGGGCGCGGACGTCTGGTGGTCTCAACCGGATATCTTTTGGCCAACGCCAACCTGGCTCGGGGTGGCAACCTTCGCTTGGCCCTCAACATTTTGGGGAGGGGACCGGTCCTTTTCGACGAATACCATCATGGTTACGCCTTGCTGCCGGCCGGTCGAAAGACCGTCGCCGGACCGTCGCTGCCGCCGAACGACTGGGTGGCCGTTTTCCAAGCCGCCGTTGCCGTCGGCTTGGCTCTTTATTGGGCCGGCGCCCGTCTGGGCCCGCCGCTTGCTCCGACCGGACCCGCCCAACCCTGGGCCGGGGAGTATGCCCTGGCCCAGGCCCGCCTTTTCCGCCGGGCCGGAGCCGCGCGCTATGTCCTGAGAGAGTTGCTCAAGAGCCGAAAGGGACGGGTCGCTCCATCCCTCGCCGCCGGGGTCACCCGGCGGCTGCAGGCCGGCGGGAAACCGCTCAAGGATAATGAACTACTGTCGCTGGCCGTGGAAATTGTCGAAGGGGGAAAGGATGCTGGAGAATAAGGTTGCCCCGGCGGCCCAAGCCCTGCGCGAAAGGGTTGAAGCGCAGGTCGTCGGGCAGGCGCAGGCGGTGGAAATGCTGATTCTGGGCCTCCTCACCGGTGGGCACCTGCTGTTGGAGGGGGCGCCCGGTTTGGCCAAAACCCTGCTGGCCAGGGCTTTCGCCCAGGCCCTGTCGGTGTCCTTTGGCCGTGTTCAGTTCACGTCCGATCTTTTGCCTTCCGACATCCTGGGAACCGTCGTCTATGACCTCCAGCGGATGGAGTTCGCCGTCAAGCGCGGACCGATTTTTACCAACATTCTGCTGGGCGACGAAATCAACCGGGCTCCGCCCAAGACCCAGGCCGCCCTGCTGGAGGCCATGGAGGAAGGCCAGGTGACCTTGGAAGGCCGCACCATGCCCCTGGATTGTCCTTTTATGGTCGTGGCGACGCAAAACCCCGTGGAGTTTGAGGGAACCTACCCCCTGCCCGAGGCCCAGTTGGATCGCTTCATGCTCAAGATCCCCATCGGTTATCCGACCCTGGAGGAAGAGGTCGAGGTGCTGCGCCGCCATCACCTGGGCAGGATGGACGTTGCGGAGCCGTTGCCCGGGGTCGTCAACGCCGCACAATTGGCCGAATTGCGCTCCCAGGTCAGCGCGGTGCGGGTTGAGGAAGATATACTGGCCTACATCGCCTCCCTGGTGCGGGCCACCAGGGAATGCCGGGACCTGGCCCTCGGCTCAAGCCCGCGCGGAGCGATCAGCCTTTTGCGGGGAGCCAAGGCCCGGGCCGCCGTGCGGGGCAGGGATTATTGCCTGCCCGAAGACGTCAAGGGACTCTTCGTCCCGGCCCTGGCCCACCGGATCATCCTCCGACCGGAGGCCGAAGTGGACGAAAGACGCCCGGAAAGCATCCTGGCCGAACTGGCGGAAAAGGTTCCGGTGCCCAGGTGATCCCCACCCCTCGGTTTTGGGTCCTGGTGCTGCTCGGGGCACCCCTTTGGCTCCTGGCCCCATCTTGGACGCTGCCGTTGGTCGGGAATGCTGTTCTGCTGGCCCTGGGTTTGGCGGACCACCTGCTGGCTCCCTCCCCGGACGCGCTTCGCCCCCGGCGGGAAACGGTTCGGCGTTGGTACCGCGGCAAGGAGGAAACCGTCCGACTGGTTTTGCACAATCCCACCGCCGGACGAGTGTCGGGGATGGTGCGGGAAATCCATCCCCCCCTTTGGGGCGGCGACCTTCGCCGCCGGTTCATGTTGCCGCCGCGGGGGGAAACGGCGGTTAACTGGCAACTGACGCCCCAGGAGCGGGGGGAATATCAAATCGGGCCGGTCCATCTGCGAGTGGCCGGCCCACTGGGCTTGGTGGCACGCCAGGGGATGGTTCCTCTGGTCGAACGGGTGGATGTTTTCCCCCGTCTGCCTCCGAATAGGGGCAGAACCGCCCTGGCGGCTGTTTTTCCCGACGGCAAGCGCCGCCTTCCCCGTCAACTGCCCACGGGGGGAGAGTTCATGGGCATGCGGGATTATCTGCCGGATGACGGCGTCCGCGGCATCAATTGGAAAGCAACGGCTCGCCGCGGCCGACCCCTGGTCAACCAATTCCGGGAAGAGGGACAGCAGCACCTGCTGGTGGCCCTGGACGCGGGCCGGATGATGCTGCCGCGCCTCGGGGAGGGGGGCTCCAGGTTCGATTGGGCCCTGGAGGCGGCGTTGAATCTGGCACGGACGGCCCTGGAATTCGGCGATCGGGTCGGATGTCTTGTTTTCGCCGACCGGGTTCTCGGCTACCTGCCGCCCCAAAGTGGGACGGCGGGCTTTGGCTCCTTATTGCATTTCTCCCGTTTTTTTCAGCCGGTGGCCATGGAAAGCGATTACGCCGGAGCCATTTCCTTTTTGCAGTCGCGGCACCGACGCCACGGCCTGCTGCTTTTCTTGACCGACATCGGCGAACCGGGAGTTTCCCACCGGATGCTGGAACAGTTGCCGCGGCTCGCGGGCAAACATGCCGGGTTGGTGGTGACCATCGGCGACACGGCCCTGCAGGAAATGGCCAAACTCCCTCCCCGCAATCCCGAGGATGTGTACCGACGGGTGTGGGGGGATAAGCTGCTTCGGGAAAAGGCCGCCTCTTTGGCCCTTTTGCGGGCCGGAGGGATCGCCGCCTTGGACGTTCGGCCCACAGCCCTGAGCGAGGTGGTTTTGGGGAAATACTTGAACTGGAAAGGCCAATCCCGGTGGTGAAACGAGGATAATGGAACAACACTTTCAGCGCCTGGAACGGTTGTTGCAAAAGGCCGACGGGATCGGCATCGTTCGCTTTGCGCCGGAGGAAATGGAGGAACTGGGCCTCTTGTACCGGCGGGCAGCGGCGGAGGTGGCTTTCCTCCGGTCGAGGAACCAGACGGCAAGCCCCGGGTATTGGTGGCTCAACGACTTGGTTTTCCGGGCCTCGGGTTACCTTTATTCCACGCGCCGTCCCGGACCTGGGTTGGTGGACTTTCTGCTCAACGGATTACCCAGCGCCGTTTACCGTTCGCGCAAGGTCGTCCTCTTGGCGGCGGCCATCTTCTTGGCCGGGGGCGTGGCCGGATACCTTTTGCAGATCTTCGGGCCCGCGGATGTGACACGCCTTTTTCTGCCGCCGGGACAGGGCGGCAGAATCAGCACCCATCCCTCCTACACCTCCGCCTGGGGGCCATTCATGTCGAGCTTCATCATGACCAACAACATAAAAGTGGCGATCATCGCTTTCGCCACCGGCGTCTTCGCCGGTTTGCCCACGGTTTATGTCCTTTTCTCCAACGGACTGCTCCTGGGTATCCTGGCGGCCCTCTACCAAAGCCACCGGTACTCCCTTTATTTTTGGTCCCTCATTCTCCCTCACGGGGCGCTGGAATTACCGGCCATCTTCCTGGCGGGGGGGGCCGGCTTCCTCCTGGCCGGAGCCGTGGTCGCTCCCGGTGATCATTACCGCGGCGAAGCCCTGCGGCGAGCCGCCAAAGAAGCCCTGCCCCTCTTCCTGGGGACCGTGCCCCTGTTGATTGTGGCCGGACTGATCGAGGGTTTTTTCACCCCCTCGACGCTTGACCCGCGACTGAAAATCGGCTTCGCCGGCGTCGTGTTCACATTATTGGTGCTTTATTTGAACCGCGGAAGGAAAAGTGGACGGGTTGGCGAAGACGAAGTCTGACCTCCCGGCGGTGGAAACCACCGTGGAGGGCGGACGCAATGGTGGTTGGGCAACGGGGGAATTCCGGCGTTGAGAGAAGAACTGTCCCTGCCGGACGGCGGACGGGTTTCCTACCTGACGGCCGAATTGCCCTCCCGGGCGGCGGCCTTCATGATCGACGTTTCCATCCAAACCCTGGCCATGTTGGGAACGGTCGTTCTTTTCCTGATCGGAATCGGTCTGGGCACCGGTTCGGGTTTGGGAACGGCAAGTTTTTCCCTGCATGGGGCGGTCCCCGCTCCCACGGTGTTGACGCTGCTCGGAGCCGGGGTGGTGGTCCTGTTCCTGCTTTTCTTCGGATACTTCATTTTCTTCGAAACCGTTTGGCGCGGTCAAACTCCGGGCAAGCGACTTCTCAGCCTGCGGGTGGTGCGGCTGGGAGGAGCGCGGATTGGACCCTCCGAAGCGGTAATCCGCAACCTGTTGCGCATAGCCGACGCCCTGCCCTTCGGCTACGGGGTGGGAATCGGCTGCATCGTCTTGTCCCGCCGCCGCCAGCGCCTGGGTGACTTCGCCGCC
>JAJZBP010000097.1:0-2383 GCA_021798855.1 Bacillota bacterium | reverse complement strand
ATGAGCCACCTCAGCTGGTCGCCGCCGGCACCATCGTGGTGCGCGACAAGGTGGCGTCCCGTCGCGGTTTGCCGGCCATGCCCCTCGGGAGGCGCCCGACCGTCCCCGCCGTCTTTGCCCAGGCGGCTCCTTTGTTGGGAGCAGATCTGGAAGAAGCCGTGGACCTGTTCCAAAGTCGCCGGGAGGCGCTTTTCCCCGCGCGGCGCGCGGATCTGGCCCGCCGGTTGGCCGACCTGGTACGCAAGCGGGTGGGAGAACTGCCCGGAAACGACGGCGACATCCTGAGAAACCTGTGGTTGGCCCGGCGGCTGGCCGAAGCCGGCACAACGGAAAGGAAAATGGCGCAATGACGAAATGGCAATTTGTCTCCCTGGAAAGCATCGTCCCTTTGCTGGAGGAATGTGCCATGCACCCGTATCCACCGGCCGCGGGTGGGCGGGCCCTTTTTCTGGCGGCCCGGGAAGAGGGGGAATTGAGCGGCGCCGCCGGTTTGGAAGTCCGCGACGACGTGGGCTACCTGCGCTCCCTGGCGGTGCGGGAAGGCCGGCGGGGGCGAGGCCTGGGACGGCACCTGGTGGAACGGATCACTGCGGTGGCTTGGGCCGAGGGCTGCCGCCGGCTGGTCCTCCACACTCTGCGGCCGGAGTATTTCGCCGGCCTTGGTTTCGTCCCGCTGGAAGGGGATGAAACGGACGGGTGGCAGGGTCCCGATGCGTGCCGGGAGGCCGTCCGCCTGTACCGGGCAATCGACCCTCCCCTCAAATGGGGGCCGGACGGCCTGCTCCCCGTCGCGGTCCAGGACGCGGAGAGCGGGGAACTGCTGATGCTGGCCTATGCCAACCGGGAGGCCATCCTGCGCACCCTGGAAACGGGGGAGGCGCATTTTTTCAGCCGCAGCCGGCGGCGGTTGTGGCGCAAGGGAGAGACGTCGGGCAACGTCCTGCGGGTGGAGCGGGCGGCCTGCGATTGCGACGGCGACACCCTGCTCCTGGCGGTGCGGCCGGCGGGGCCGGCCTGCCACACGGGGGAGCGTTCCTGCTTCCACAACCGCCTTTGGGGGGAAACGACGCCGTCCTTGAACCGAACGCTGTTGGAACTGTGGCGCACGGTCGAGGCGCGCCGGGAGGCGCCGCGGGAAGACTCATACACCACGAGCCTGCTGCGGCGCGGCGAGGACGCCGTGCTGAAGAAGGTGGGGGAGGAGGCGGGCGAAGTGATCATTGCGGCCAAGAACGATGCTCCCGGGGAAATAGCCTGGGAGGTTGCCGATCTCCTCTACCACCTGTTGGTGCTCCTGGCGGCCAAGGGAATGCAACCGGGGGAGGTGGCCGCGGAACTGGTGCGACGGCGCAAGCCTGCCCAGTGACCGCCGACGCCGAGACGGCCCGGGGGCACCACTGGTATCCGAGTCTACGCGGCGGCGGACGGGCTCAAGCCGGACGGGAAGCCGCGGGCGTCGCAACCCCGGCCCGGCTCCGCCCACCGTAGAGGATTCCCTTCCAAACGTTGTAGACCGCCAGGGTCAGCAGGAAGGCAAAAATGAAGACCATCTGGGAACTCTGGAAGAAGGGAATGGTCAGCGGACCGCTGAAGAAGGGGGCGCCGCTCGGCAGGAAGAAGGCGCCGCAGAGGAAGATGGTGGCGAGGCCAAGAAGGTAGGAAACGAGGGCCGGGATGCCGAAGCCTCCCCGGAAACCTGGGGCGGAGTGGTAAGTTCCGCCGGTCGGGTTGTACAGATCGTTTACCTGGAAGGGCAGGCGTTTTTGCCACAGGAGGTCGGTCAGGATGACGGCCGCGAATGGCGCCATCAGCGCCACCACAACGCTCAAAAAGGTCTCCATGACCCCCATGAAGGAAGCCCGGCTGATGATGACGGCGGCGCCCAGGGCGCCGGAGAGGACGAAGTCGATGTAGACGGTCTTGTAGCGGGGGAGTTTGACGCCCATGGCCAGGAGGTTGAGGCCGGAGGAGTAGATGGCCAGCACGCACTCGGGCAGGAGGCCGGCGATGCCGACGATCCAGAAGGGCACCATCAGGTAGGCGGGAATGCCCCGGCTGAGGAGGAGCAGGGGGTTGCTGGAGGTGGCCAGTTGGGGGATCCTGGTGGAGAGGAGGTAGCCGGCCATGACCAGGATGACCAGGGGGATGGAGGAGCCGAACACGGTCAACCAGACTATTTTGCGGCGGGACGTGCCGGCGGGCATGTAGCGGGTGTAGTCGGCGGCGCAACTGAGCCAGCTCAGGCCGGAAAACATGAGAGTGAAGGCTAGGGCGGGCAGGAAGGCCGCGAGCAGGGGCGCCGGCTTGGCGAAGTTGACCCCGGCCACGTGGTGGGTGAGCAGCAGGTAGGCGGTGAGCAGGATGGTCAGGAGGCCGAAGAGGA
>JAJZBP010000096.1 GCA_021798855.1 Bacillota bacterium | reverse complement strand
GCATTTTGGAGGAGGTCGCGCCCCGTGAACGCAGGTGAACTCGGCCAAGCCTTGGAGCGGGCCGGTTATTACGCCGAACGGGATCTGACGGTGACGCTTTTCTTGGCCCTGGAGCTGGGGAGACCCCTGTTGGTGGAGGGTGATCCCGGAGTGGGGAAGACCGAAATCGCCAAAGCGCTCGCCCGGGCCAACAACCATCCCCTCATCCGCCTGCAGTGTTACGAGGGTCTCGACGAGACCAAGGCCCTTTACGAGTGGAATTATCAGCGGCAGTTGCTGAAACTGCAAATCAGGCAGGGCAAAGAGACCACGGACTTGGAGTCGGATCTTTTCTCCGAAGAATACCTGCTGGAACGCCCGCTCCTGCGGGCCATTCGGTCGCGGGAAAAAACGGTCCTGTTGATCGATGAAGTCGACAAGGCCGACGCGGAGTTCGAGAGTTTCCTCTTCGAGGTGCTTTCGGATTTTCAGGTGTCCATTCCCGAGTTGGGCACCATACCGGCCGTATGCGTTCCGGCGGTGATTCTCACTTCCAACGCGGAACGGGAGCTTTCCGAGGGTTTGAAACGGCGTTGCCTTTATTACCACCTGGAGTTTCCCGACGTGGAACGGGAAACACGCATCCTGCGGGCGAAGGTGCCGGAGGTGGGCGAGGCCTTGGCCAGGGAGGTGGCCCTGGCGGCGGCCTGCCTGCGCGGCCTCGCTTTGCGCAAGAAGCCGTCCATCGCGGAAAGTCTGGATTGGGCCAAGGCATTGGGGATCCTGGGGGTCACCCACCTGGACGAGAAGGCGGCGCGGGACACCATCGGCGTGGTGTTGAAAAACGTCGGCGATTGGGAAACAATAAAGGAGGCCGGAGGGATCAGGCGCGTGGTCGGCGCAGCGGTAAAATGAGCGGCGCCGCCCGGGAAGACGCCGACGCCACGTCGGTATTCGGCGCACTGGCCGAATTTGCCGCCCTTTTGCGACGGGTGGGGATTCGGGTCGGAACGGGTGAGATTTTGGACGCCATGGCGGCGATGGGGGCCGTGGACATCAGGGAACGGGAAGAGGTGCGAGCGGCCTTGCGGGCCACTCTGGTGAAGGGGGCCGGCGCCGCGGCGGCTTTCGAGCGGGCCTTCGAACTTTTCTTCGCCCCGCCCGAACTGCGCCGGAAACGGCGGGAGGAGTGGGAGCGGGAGCGGGCGGCACAGGAGCGGGAAATCGAGACGGCCCGGGAGGAATTGACCTACCGCGATAAATCCACGGGTGAGAGTTTTGGCCCGCGGGAAGTGCGTTTCCAATTGGAAAGAGAGCAACTGTTGGCCTATGCCCGGATGGGCCAGGAAGAGAAAGAGCGTCTGCAGGAATACATCCAAAAGAGTTTCAGCAACCTGGGAACCAATCCCCGGATCACGCGGAGCGTGTCCCAGGTGGTTGGAGGCACGATCAACTATTGGGCCAAAAAGCTCCCCCAACCGAACCTGATGCCCGTGGAGGAGCCGGACGATCCGGGCCTGGAGATGGTGCAGCCGGTGCGGGAGGCCTACACCGACTCCCTGCTGACCAGGGATCTGGCCCGGATCACCGGGGAGGAGTTTCCCCGGATGGCTCAGGCCGTCCGCAATCTGGCCAGACGCCTGGGCAGTGGTTTGGAAAGGCGTTACCGTTCCGACCGCAAACGCCGCCTCCTGGATCTCAAACGAAGCATTCGTCTCAGCCTTTCCTCGGGTGGGGTGCCCTTTCGGCTTCGCCATCGCAGCCGCCGACGCGCCAAGCCACGGCTGGTGCTGCTGGGGGACGTCTCCGGTTCCATGGTCAAGTACGCCGCCTTCGTCTTTGAATTTCTCATCGGCCTTTCGCGGGCGGTCCCCCGGATGGAGTTCTATCTCTTTGCCGAGGAGGCGGTGAGGGTGACGGAACTGGTCCGCGAGCACCTGCCTTTGGAGGCCACCGTGGAGAAGCTCACCGGGGGCAAGCAGTGGGGCGGGAGCACCGATTTGGCGGCGGCGCTTAGGTTCATCGCCGGCGGCGGCGCTCTCTGCCGCGATACCATCCTGGTGGTGCTCAGTGACGGCAAGACCCGCAACCGGGAGGAGGCCGGAGCGATTCTGGCCGGTCTGCGCCGGCGGCTGAAAGACACCCTTTGGCTCAATCCCCTGCCCCGTGACCAATGGGGTAGGGGGGGGGAAGACCTGAATAGGGTCTGTCGGATGTTCGAGTGCCGTAACCTGGCTCAATTGGAAAAAGTCATGCGTCACGGTTTGGGTTTCGGAAGCAGACGGGTAGACCCCGCCCGCAGTCTTGCGGGGGCGGACGGCGGACCGAGAAAGGAACGGACAATAACTTGATCGTAGCCAAGGGAAAACCCCTGTCTCAGGTGGTGGACATGGTTAGCGACCGCGAACGCATTTTGGTGGCGGCGTGCGCCGAGTGTGTCACCGTCTGCCAGGCCGGGGGAGAGAAGGAAGCGGTCAGTCTGGCTCAGGCGTTGCGCCTTTGGTGGAAAAAGGCCGGTGTGCCCTGGACGGTGGAGACCGCCACCATCCAACGCCAGTGTGAACCGGAATGGGTGGAAGAAGCGGCGGCCATGGTCGAGGCTAAGGGATATGACGCCATAATCTCGATGGCCTGCGGCGTGGGTGTGCAATTTTTGGCCAGGCGGTGTCCCAAACTGAGGGTTGTCCCGGCTCTTGACACCATGTTCGGAGGGGGAACGGTCGCGCCCGCAGTTTGGCAGGAGTTCTGTGGATTTTGCGGCGACTGCGTCCTGGACAAGACGGCCGGGGTTTGCCCGGTGGTGCGTTGCGCCAAAAGCTTGTCCAATGGTCCGTGCGGCGGCTCCAGCGGTGGGCACTGCGAGGTTTCCCCGGACATTCCCTGCGCCTGGGTGGAGATTTACGAGCGTCTGCTCCTACAGGGGCATGGGGAAGACCTGGAGGGAATCGTGCCGCCCAAGGACTGGTCGAAAGCCAGCCTCGGCCCGCGAAAAGTCACCAAGCAAGGGGGTGGGGGAAGATGACCGGCCGGTTGCAAAAGGTGTTGGAGGCGGGGGAATTTGCGGTTACGGCGGAGATCGGGCCGCCCAAAGGCGCCGACCCGGCGGGCATCCGCCGGCACGCCGCCCTGCTCGCACCCTGCACCGATGCCCAGAACCTGACCGACAACCAGACGGCCGTGGTTCGCCTGTCCAGTTTGGCGGCGGCGGTTCACGTGTTGGGGGAGGGAGGGGATCCGGTGGTCCAGATGACCACCAGGGACCGCAACCGGATCGCCCTGCAAAGCGACATCCTGGGGGCGGCATCCCTGGGAGTGAGGAACCTGCTTTGCCTCACGGGTGATCACCCGGTCTTCGGCAACCATCCGGGGAGCAAAGGGGTCTTCGACCTGGACTCGATTCAACTGCTGGACGTGGCCAGGGGAATGAACGAGGGCCGCTTTCAAAACGGCGAAGAGATCAAGTCGCCGCCCGGACTCTTTCTGGGCACCACGGAGAACCCTTACGCCGAACCGTTCGGGTATCGGGCATTGCGTTTGCGCAAGAAGGTGGCGGCGGGAGCCCGTTTTGTGCAGACTCAAGTCGTTTACGATCTGGATACTTTCCGTCGTTTCATGGCTCAGACGGTGGAAACGGGGGTGGCGGAGCGGGTCCACATTCTGGTCGGAGTCACCCCGCCAAGGTCGGCCAGGGCGCTGAAATTCATGGCGAACATCCCCGGGTTTTCCGTGCCCGCCGAGCTGATCCGGCGGATGGAGGGGGCGGCCGACCAAAAACGGGAAGGTGTAAAGATCGCCACCGAAATCATCCGGGAAGTGCGAACCATACCCGGAGTGCGGGGCGTCCACATCATGGCCATCATGGCGGAGGACTTGGTGCCGGGCATCGTGGAGGAGGCCGGACTGTATCCGCGGCCGAGGTTCGAATAACACTGAAGGAGTGATGATTCCATCCATGAAGAGCGACATCGAGATAGCGCAGGAGGCCAAACTGCAGCCGATCCGGGAGATCGCGGCCCAGGTGAACCTGAACGAGGACGACCTGGAGTATTACGGCAAGTACAAAGCGAAAGTTTCCATTGATACCTGCAAACGGGCCCAGCAGGGGGCCAAAGGCAAACTTATTTATGTCACGGCGACCACCCCCACCCCGGCGGGGGAAGGGAAGACCTGCACTTCCGTTGGAGTCACCCAGGCCCTGGGGCATCTGGGGAAGAAGGTGATGCTTTGCCTGCGGGAACCCTCCCTCGGGCCGGTTTTCGGGATCAAGGGCGGCGCCGCCGGGGGCGGGTATTCCCAAGTGATGCCGATGGACGACATCAACCTGCACTTTACGGGAGATTTCCACGCCATCGGGGCGGCGGCCAACCTGTTGGCGGCCATCATCGAAAACCACATCTATTCCGGCAACGCTCTGGGGATCGATCCCAAACGGGTTCTCTGGCGCCGAGCCATGGACATGAACGAGCGGCAATTGCGCAACATTGTCTGCGGCTTGGGGGGCAAGGGTGACGGCATCGTGCGCGAAGCCGGCTTCGACATCACCGTGGCTTCGGAAATCATGGCCATCCTGTGCCTGGCCAGCGACCTGATGGACCTGAAACGGCGGTTCGGCGAGATTTTGGTGGCCTACACCCACGACGGGCGCCCGGTTTTCGCCCGCGATCTCAAGGTCACGGGCGCCATGGCCGTCCTGATGAAGGACGCGATCAAGCCCAACCTGGTGCAGACACTGGAGGGCCAACCGGCTTTCGTCCACGGAGGTCCTTTCGCCAACATAGCCCATGGCAACAACACGGTCATCGCTACCAAAACCGCCCTGGGCTTGGCGGATTACGTTGTGACTGAGGGCGGCTTCGCCGCCGATTTGGGGGCGGAAAAGTTCTTCGACATCGTCAGCGGTTACGCGGGGCTGAAACCGGACGTGGTGATCCTGGTGGCCACCGTCCGGGCACTCAAGCTGCACGGAGGCAAGGAGCTTGCCGCGGTCAGCCAACCCGATCCGGCGGCTCTCGAACGGGGACTGCCCAATTTGGGCAAGCATCTGGAAAATATCCGCGATCTTTACGGCTTGCCGGTGGTGGTGGCCATCAACCGGTTCCCCAGCGATACCGTGGAAGAATTGGAAGTGATCCGGGGGTTCTGCCAATCGCGCGGGGCACGGGTGGCGGTGTCCGAAGTGGTGGCCAGGGGAGGCGCCGGAGGCGTGGAACTGGCGGAGGCCGTGCTGGAACTGTTGGAGAAGGAGAAAAACGGCTTCAGTCCCCTTTATGACTGGAACCTGCCGATCAAGGAGAAGATCGAGACCATCGCCACCAGGGTGTACGGAGCGGACGGGGTGGTCTACACAGCCAAGGCCGAGGGCGACATTGCCAATTTCACCAAAATCGGCTTGGACAAACTCCCCGTCTGCATGGCCAAGACCCAAAAATCCTTTTCGGATGATCCGAAATTGATGGGCGCACCCAAGGGGTGGAAACTGACCGTCAGAGAGGTTCGTGCCTCCAACGGCGCGGGATTTCTGGTGGCCATCGCCGGGGAGATCATGACCATGCCCGGCCTGCCCAAGGCTCCGGCGGCGGAGAGAATCGACATAGACGACACCGGTCACATCACCGGTCTGTTTTGACAGTGGGATCCAAAGAGCCCCCCGCCGACGGGGGGCTCTTTGGCGGTTAATCGGGTGATGTGGGCATAATACAGGTTCACAAGAAACGGCCAA
The DNA here is from genome assembly GCA_021798855.1 of Bacillota bacterium. GTDB lineage: Bacteria > Bacillota > Sulfobacillia > JAJZIM01 > JAJZBP01 > JAJZBP01. Next base: position 2,132 of record JAJZBP010000096.1, on the reverse strand, counting down.
GAGGAGGCATTCCGATGTGGGTCGTCGTATATCTAAACAAGCGCAAAGGGGAGATGGCCCGGTCCGTCCTGATCCGGGAATGACTGTTGGCCGAACTCAAAATTAGCCACCCGGTCAGTGACGGCGAACCGCGGGATTACGAGGTGGTGGTTTCCGCGGGAGAGGCTGGGGAGGCACACGACGTCATGGACGCTTGGGACGGGTGAGCGTCGCCGGCGGCAATAAGGGAGGGCGAACATGGTGGAGAAGATAGCCGTCCTAACCTCAGGGGGAGACGCACCGGGGATGAACGCGGCCTTGAGGGCGGTGGCCCGCAAGGGGATTTACGCCGGCATGGAAGTTTGGGGAGTCTGCCGGGGCTTCGCCGGCCTGATCCAAGGCGAATTTAACCGAATGGAATTGGGGTCGGTGGCCGACATCATCCAACGCGGGGGGACGATCCTCTACACCGCCCGGAGCCAGGAGTTCCTGAACGAAAGGGGGCAAGCCAAGGCGGCGGCCAACCTGATGGAGCAGGGGATCGAAGGTTTGGTGGTCATCGGCGGGAATGGGTCATTCCGCGGAGCTTTGGCCCTGGAGAAGATGGGAGTCAAGGTGGTTGGAGTGCCGGCGACCATCGACAACGATCTGGGAGGAACGGACCTGGCGATCGGTTTCGACACGGCGGTGAACACGGTGGTGGAAGCCATGGACAAGATCAGGGATACGGCCGCCGCCCATGACCGAACGTTCGTGATCGAGGTCATGGGACGGGATGCGGGATTTATCGCTCTTTTTGCCGGCCTGGCCGGAGGGGCGGAGGCGATCCTGATTCCGGAAGAACCGCTCGGCATGGACGAGATCTGCCGGCGGTTGCGACAAAGCCGGGAACGGGGCAAAAAACACAGTTTGATCGTGGTGGCGGAGGGGGAAAAGGTGGGCAGGGGGATGGAAGTCGGTCGCGCTTTGGAGGCCTGCACCGGCATGGAAACCAGGGTTACCGTTTTGGGGCATCTCCAACGGGGGGGGAACCCCAGCGCCTACGATCGGGTTTTGGCCAGCCGCCTGGGGGCGAGAGCGGTGGAAATATTGTTGGAAGGTAAAAGCGGTTTAATGGTTGGACTGGTGGCGGGGAAACTGCGGGAGAGTCGCATCGGCGATTCACTGCGGGAAAGGCCGACCCCGGACAAAGACATGCTGGCTTTGGCGACCATCCTGGCTATGTAGGCGGGGCCGGCGTCCAGCCGAGGGCGGTCAGGCGGAGGAAAGGGGAGACGGGATGCGCAACACCAAAATTGTAGCCACCATCGGTCCGGCCAGCCGCCGGGTGGAAACGTTGGAGAGGCTGGTGGCTACGGGTCTGGACGTGGCCCGCTTCAACCTGTCCCACGGCGGATGGGAGGACCAACGGGAGGCCGCCATGGCGGTTCGCCGCGTGGGGGAAGCTTTGGGCAAGAAGATCGCGGTCGTTTTGGACACCAGGGGGCCGGAGGTGCGTTTGGGCACCTTTGCGGACGGCGGAGTTTTGCTGGCATCCGGGGCGCCCATCATCCTGGAAAAGGCGTCGGGGACGGCGGCGCCTGAAGGTGATTCGGAAAGGGCCTTTTTCGTTTGTGCCGGCGAAGCGGATCCGGCCAGGAAGGGCGAGCGGATCACCATCGGCGACGGAGAAGTGGTTTTGCTGGTTGAACAGGTCGAAGGGAAGCGGCTGATGTGTAGGGTTCTGGTGGGGGGAAGGATCGGAAACGGGAAGAAGCTGACCTTCCCGCGGGCGCAGGGTTTGTGGCCGATCCTGACCGCGGAGGACGTAAAGGATATCGAACGGGGAGTGGCCCAGGACGGCGTTGACTGGATCGCCCTCTCCTTCACCCGCGGACCGGAGGATGTCCGGGCGGCGCGGGCGGTGGTCGAGGGGGCTGGGGGGAAACAGTGGATCATGGCCAAGATCGAAAATCGCTCCGGGGTGGAGAACCTGCCGGCCATCCTGGACGCCGCCGACGGAGTGATGGTGGCCAGGGGCGATTTGGGACTGGAGTATTCGCCGGAGGAAGTGCCGATCCTACAGAAACGAATCATTCGGGAAGCCAATTCCATGGGCAAACCGGTGGTTACGGCCACCCAGATGCTGGAGACCATGCTGAAAGCCCCCAGAC
>JAJZBP010000095.1 GCA_021798855.1 Bacillota bacterium | reverse complement strand
ACGTCGAGACCGACTGTCCTCATTGCGGCGAAGAAGTTCGGTTCGGCGAATCCTGCTTGGGTGAGGAAGGCGTGCAGGTCACCTGTCCCAATTGCGGCGGCGTTGTTTATGCGGTGGCCGAGGATAACGATCCACCCGAGGAAAAAACAAGCCGGCACCCAGAGAACTGAGCCAAATCTCCATTGTTCCGCCAAGGAAGCCTACCAATGGTTTCCTTTTTTTTATTTTAAACGGCATATTACCCGTGCCCGTCCTCATATTCTTAGCAGAACCCCGCTTCGACTTCTCAGTGAAAGGACCGTGCAGCATCGAAAAGGCAAACGGGAGCCAAGCGGCAGTGGCCGTCCATCCCCGGCGGCGACCACTTTGGGAGGAACAGGTTCTGTGCCACCTGCCGACGGAAGTTGCGGCTATCCTCCTGACCTTGTCTTGGGAAACGAGAGAGCAAATCGAGGAGATCCGCCTGCGTTCCGGCCAACCCCTGGCGCTGGGTGTTGAGGGAAGAGAACTCTTTTTGAATCCGAGGGGGAACCCGACTCCAAGGGCATCCGAGGGTTACCGGGTGACCACGGAACAGGTGGCGGCCACCTGGCAACGAATGGCTCGCTTCTCCGTTTATGCCTTGGAAGAGGAGTTGCGACAGGGGTTTTTGACCCTCGCCGGTGGGCACCGGGTCGGTTTGGCCGGTCGTTTCCTGCCGGAAGAAAGTCGCCTCGGGCGGGTGACTTCCCTGAACATCCGCCTGGCCAAAGAGTTGCCGGGTGTCGCCGCCACGGTTTTGCCCCACTTGGTGGAAGGGGGCGCTCTTTTAAACACCATGATCGTTTCGCCGCCCCAGGGGGGCAAAACCACTCTTTTACGGGATCTGATCCGACAGATTTCCACCGGTGTTGATCGGTTGGGGCTGCCCGGTCTCAAAGTCGGGGTGGTGGACGAGCGCTCGGAATTGGCCGGCTCTCTGGATGGCGTCCCCCAACTCGATCTCGGTCCGCGCACCGATGTCTTGGACGCCGGCCCAAAAACGCAAGGTTTGTGGCACATCCTGCGTTCTCTTTCTCCCCAGGTGATCGTCACCGACGAATTGGGCGGAGCAGCCGAGGCGGCGGCTTTGTCCGAGGCCGCCCGCGCCGGTGTGCGGATCCTGGCCACGGCCCATGCCCGGGATTGGTCCGACATCCGGAACAGGGCCGGATTCGGTTGTCTTAGGGAAGGGAACGTATTCCAACGTTACGTTGTTCTGGGCAATTCCCTGGGCCGGGGAACGGTGGAAACCGTACACGACGGTGCCGGCGTGTGCAGATGCACCGGGCCGTGGCGATTGGGTGTTTCGGACCGTACAACCGGCGCCGCCGGAGGAATTCGGCCTGTGGACAGGAAGGGGGAGGTTGATTTCCTCTGTGGAAACTGATTGGGTTCATCCTGGTGACCATGGGTGTGAGTTCCGTGGGACGCCTGATCGCGGCAAACTTCACCCGCCGGACCAGGCAGGTGGCCGCTTTGGGAACGGGTCTGCGCCTATTGGCAACCGAGATCGATTACGCCGCCACCCCGCTGCCCCTGGCCCTCGAACGAGTGGCCAGGAGTCTGGAACCTCCCGTCGCCGATATCTTCCGTTGTACCGCCGCCGGCCTGGGCAAGAAGGGTGACATTCTGGCCGCCGAGGCTTGGTCGCAGGCGCTGGCGCGGGTATACCCGCAAACGTCCTTGCACGACCGGGAATTGTCGATCCTGGGCGACCTGGGGCCGGCCCTGGGTGTTTCCGGTAGGCAGGATCAACTCCGGCACCTGAATCTGGCCATCGAGAGGGTGAGAATGGAAGAAGACACCGCTAGGGGCGAGGAGGCCAGGGGTATGCGCCTTTGGAGTTACCTCGGCTACCTGGGCGGAATTCTCCTGGCCATTCTTTTCCTTTAAAAGTCCGTTGACCGACTCCCCGCACCCTAAGGAGGCAGCTATGAACGTAGATCTGATCTTCAAAATTGCCGGCGTCGGCATCCTGGTGGCCATCTTGCACACCGTCCTGTCCAAGGCGGGTAAGGAGGAGTATGGCCACCTGGTGACCATCGCAGGGGTGGCCATCGTTTTCATGATGGTGGTCGAACTGCTGAGCAAGCTTTTCCAAACCGTGAAGACCCTGTTCAACCTTTAAGGATCGAATGGAGATTCTGCTCATCGTGGCCTTCGGCGTGGTCGCCACCGTCCTCCTGGTGGTCATCCGCCAAACCAAGCCTGAACTGGCCATCGTCCTCAGCCTGGACGCCGGAACGATTTTGCTTTTATATTTCATTCCCCGGATCGTGGAGATATTCGGCTTACTCCAAGCCCTGGCCGGCCGCGCCGGCATCAGGATGGACTTCCTGGCAACCCTGCTCAAAATCATGGCCATAGCCTACATCGCCGAGTTCGGCGCCCAGATCAGTCGCGACATGGGAGAAGGCACCCTGGCGAACAAGATTGAACTGGGCGGCAAAATCCTCATTCTCCTGGCGGCGATTCCGATCATCGCCGCCATTTTACAACTGGTTCTAAAGCTCCTCCCCTGAAGAGGTGAATCATGGAAAACCACCCGCCACCCACACCCGGGGTGGACACCGGCCAATTGGAAAGTTTCCTCCATGGGATCAACCGGCAGACCAACGGCTACCTGCCACCGTTGCGACTGTCCGACTTCTTGGCACTCCTCCGCCACGGAGGAGCGGTTTTCACCCCCGGGGCGGTTCTGAACGGCATCGGGCGTTACGCTTGGGGTGAAATCTTGGTGGATCTGCGCGTGCTGGCCCAGTTGGTCCTCCTGGCCGTGATCTGCGCCGTTTTGGAAAACCTGCAGGGGGCCTTTGAAAGAGAGGCAGTGGGTAAACTCGCCTACACCGTCGGGTTCCTGGCTTTGGTGGCCCTGGCTTTCGGCAGTTTTGTCACGGCCATGCAGGGCGCCAGGGGAAGCCTTGACCAGTTGGTCAGTTATATGGAGGCACTGGTCCCCCTGCTCCTGACCCTGCTGGCGGGAACCGGGGCTTTCACCACGGCCGGCCTGTTCCAACCCATCCTGGTGGCCACGGTCAACGGAGTCAGCGTCCTGGTGGCGGACGTGGTTCTGCCCCTCCTTTTCCTGGCCGCCGTGGTCGAGGTCGTCGGCGGGATCAGCACGACCTGGCGGTTGTCCTACCTGGCCGGCCTGCTCCGCCAGGGCTCGATCTTCGCCCTCGGCCTGCTCTTTTCGGTATTTCTGGGGGTGATCGCCGTCGAAGGAGTGGTGGCCCCGGTGGCCGACGGCGTGGCTCTGCGAACCGGAAAGTTCCTGGCGACCAGCTTCATTCCCGTGGTGGGTAAAATGTTCTCCGACGCCACCGAGTTGATCCTCGGATCATCCCTTATGCTGAAGAGCGCCGTCGGCCTGGTGGGGGCCATCGGCATCCTGTTCCTGATGGTTTTTCCATTGCTCAAACTGATTTCTCTGGTGTTGAGCTACCGGGTGGCCGCCGCGGTGATCCAACCGATCGGGGTGAACCAGGTGGTGGAGGCTTTGAACAGCATGGCCAATTCATTGACCATGGTGCTGATTTCCCTTGGCCTGGTCACCTTTATGTTCTTCCTGGCGATCACCATCGTGCTGGGGGCGGGCAACGCCGTCATCCTCGGGGGGGGAGCCTAGGGTGGCCCACTTGGAAGCCTGGGTCCGCAACATCGTGGTGCTGATCCTTTTCGGAACCCTGCTGGAACTGGCCATCCCCGATTCGGCAATGCGCAAAACCCTGCGTCTGGTGCTCGGACTGATCATCATGTTGGCCCTGCTGCGCCCGGTGGTAGCGTTGTTCCAACACGGAGGATCCGTGCCGTTTTTGCCCGCAGGGCGGGCGAACTTCGCCCAAAACAGTGTGATCGAGGGGCGCAGACTCTGGGGAGAAAACCTGTCGCTCGTCGCGGCCAGTTATCGCGATCAGTTGGAAAAGACGGCTAAAGCCATCGCCCAGCAGGATGGAGTGAAGCCGTCCAGCGTCACCGTGCGCCTGGGTTCCGCCCAAAATTACGGACGTATCCGGTACATCCGCTTGAACCTGGCCCCCGGCTCCTCCGCTACGGATTCATCCCGGGTGCAAGCCGCCGAAAGCACGTATTTCGATTTGCAGCCTTCCCAGATCCAAATGGTTTACTAGTTCGGAGGTGCAAGCGGATGGAAAACCCGTTCAAAGGCCTGGACAAAAAGGACATCACCAAATGGGCGCTCGTGGGCGGAGTGGGATTGGTCATCCTGGTTATGAGCAGTCTCTTCACGCCTGCTCCCGGTGGAGGAAGCGGGACGCGCAGCAGAACATCGTCCACCCCCCCCGCCTCTCCAACCTCCCTGACCCAGGCCGAACAGGGTCTGGAGACCGGTCTGGTTTCCGTCCTGGAACAGGTCAGGGGAGCCGGGGTGGTCCGGGTCAGCGTGACCCTGACCAACGGCCCCACGCAGGAAATGGCGACCGCCGGCAACGGCGGGATGGGTTCGTCGGTGATCGGGTTGCAGGGGGCCAAAGTGGCCGGCGTGTTGGTGGTCGCGAGCGGCGCCGGCGACCCGCGGGTTCAGGAAGAATTGGCCCAAGGGGTGGCGACGGATTTGGGAATTCCGGCCTACCACGTGGACGTGTTGCCGGGAAAATAACAGATAACCGCGCCGCCTGCGGCAGGGCTTCGCCGCCCGGGGCGGCTCCCGTGCTATAAAGGAAAGGGAGGACGAAAATGCTCTTGGTCAACAAACGACAGATCCTGGTTCGGTTCGGCGCCTTCGCTCTCTTGGTCATGCTGGCCCTCGGCTACATCGCCTACTTCCACCAAACCACCGGTGGCGCCGGGGTCGCGCCGGTGAGGATCCCCAACCTCAGCCGTTCGGCGAGCGGTGGTGGTCAGGTTGCGCCGGCCGGAAATTTTTTCGCCACCTACCGTCTGCGCTGGGAACAGGCCAACAACCTGGAAATGAACAGTCTGCAAGCCATCGTCGACGATCCGTCCGCCGGGAAGACGGAGAAAACCCAGGCCAACGCGCTGCTCCTGGATCTGATCCGCGAACAACAGCAGGAAACCGCCATCACCAGCCTGCTGCAGGCCAAAGGTTTCCCGCAAACCGCCGTGGCGCTGACTCCTTCTTCCGCCGTGGTCATCGTCAAAGCCGCGGCCCTGGACCGGGTGCAGGCCGCCAGAATCGGGGATGTGGTCACCACCGTCACCGGACTTTCCCTCCAAGACGTTTCCATCATCCCGGAGACCTAAACCGGTTAGGTTGGAAACCGGCCGCGGCCAATGGAATGAAGCGGTGAAGTTGGCGGCTTTCCCTTTTCTCCAATCGCGTGTTATAATCCATCCAAAACTGGTTGCCGGCGCGATGGGACCAAAGGAGGCAGCATGTTTAAGAAAGTCTTGGTGGCCAACCGAGGAGAGATCGCCGTGAGGGTGATCCGCGCCTGCCGGGAGTTGGGTCTTTCCACCGTGGCGGTTTATTCCGAGGCCGACCGAGAGTCCCTGGCGGTCAGAATGGCCGATGAATCCGTCTGCATCGGTCCGCCCATGGCCTCCAAAAGCTACCTTTCCATCCATAACATTATGAAGGCCGCCGGCGACAGCGGCGCCGACGCCATCCATCCAGGCTACGGCTTCCTGGCGGAAAATCCAGCTCTGGCCGCCGTCTGCGTCCCCTTGGGCCTGACCTTCATTGGACCGAGCGCGGAGGCCATTGAAGCGATGGGCATCAAGACCGTGGCCAGAGAGAAAATGCGCCGGTTGGGCGTTCCCGTGGTTCCAGGCAGCGAGGGAGAGGTCAAAGGGTTGGCCCAAGCGGAGAATGTGGCGGAAAAGATCGGATATCCCCTCATGGTTAAAGCGGCTGGCGGCGGGGGGGGGCGGGGAATCCGGATCGTTGCCGGGCGCGGGGAATTGGCCTCCTCCCTGGAATCGGCCCAAAATGAAGCCAGGTCTTCGTTCGGCACGGGGGACGTTTACCTGGAGAAATTCCTGCGCCGACCGCGCCACGTCGAGATCCAGGTTCTGGCCGACGGGCACGGGAACACGGTGGCCCTGGGTGAACGAGAGTCATCTTTGCAGCGGCGCCGGCAAAAATTGTTGGAGGAGGCGCCGTCGGTGGCGGTGGACGAGCGGCTGCGGGCCAGGATGCAGGAGGCTGCCGTGCAGGCCGCCCGGGGCGTCGGTTACCGGAGCGCCGGCACCGTCGAATTTCTGCTGGACGGGGAGACCGGGGATTTTTACTTCATCGAAATGAACACCAGGATCCAGGTGGAACATCCCTGCACCGAAATGGTGACCGGGGTGGACATAGTCAAGGAACAATTGGCCGTCGCGGCGGGCGGTGAATTGTCCATCCGGCAAGAGGACGTGCGTTTGAACGGTTGGGCCATCGAGTGTCGCATCAACGCCGAGGATCCCGAGCGGGATTTCCGTCCCTGCCCCGGGGTGATAACCGCCTACGAGCCGCCGGGCGGTCCGGGCATCCGGGTCGACGCAGGATTCACCAACGGATCGATCATCCCACCGTATTACGATTCCCTGATTGCCAAATTGGTCGCCTGGGGCCGCAACCGGGAGGAAGCCATCGCTCGGATGGAACGGGCCTTGGGGGAATTCCAGATCGGTGGAGTGACCACGACCATTCCCCTCCACGCCGCGATTTTGCGCGAGCCGGCTTTTCGGGCCGGCCGGATCAACACCAATTTCCTGGAGGAGGAAATTATCCCCGAGCTGAAATTGCGGGCTTCCGCAGTTTAGACAGGCCCTGGAAATCGCCGTGCGTTTGCAGGCGATCACCTTGGCTCCCCGCGGCTTGGGCCGGCGGTGTTGTGAAATATGGGTTGGAGGGAACGGCTGGGACAAAAAAGTCGCAGTCCGGTCGCTGTTTTGGGCCGGCAGGAAAACGCCTCGCGCCGGGGAATACTTCCTAATGTACAGGAGGCTGGTGGTGGAAAGGATCGGACCCCTCGGTTGGGGAGAGTCCATGGACGAGGCCTTCGCCCTTTGCCGGGCCAACTTTTGGCCCCTCTTCGGGCTGACCGCCGTGGGAGTATCGGTGCTCACGCCATTGGGGATCCTGTTGCCTTGGATGCTGCGGTGGTTCGGTCCCGCGTTCATTCCGGAAGTGTCGGCCGGATACCTGGTCCAAATCGCCGGGTACAACCTGCTGGTCCTGTGGATCTTGCAAGGCATTCGCGCCCTCATGGCCGGGGAACAGATCGGCTGGGCGAAGTCTTTCCGCCAAGCTTTGAGTATGTTCATTCCAAACCTGATCACCGGTCTCTTGTGGTTTTTGATCCTGGTGTTGGGTTTCGCCCTGCTGATCGTCCCGGGCCTCTTCCTGGTTCCCGTTTACAGCGCCCTGGCCGTGCCGGTGATGGTCTTCGAAGGGCGCTTTTATCTGGATGCCCTCCGGCGCAGTTATTCACTGGTGGTCGGCGCTTATTGGAAGATCGGCACCATCTTGTTTTTTTATTCGGTTATCGGAACGTCCGTCGTTTTGGCGATTTTTGTTCCTCTCTTCCTCGGAGTGGTGGCCGTAACCCAACGGGCGAACCCCTTCTTCGTCGCCGTCGCCGCCGGAATCTTCGGCTATGCCGGTCAGTTGCTGTTGCCCTTCACCCTCTGCCTGTTGGCGGTTGTCTACCGGGAGCGGGTGGCCGGCAGGGAAGGGGACGATTTGGAGATATCCTGGAGCCACCTGGAGGAGCAAATTTGAAAGGAGCACCCCGCGGATGGGAAAGGGCGCCGGCAACACTCCGGGCAATTCTCTCTCAACCCCAATTCACGGTTTGGGGGAACCGTCCGTCCTGGGAGCGGGGTTGGCGGTGGCCGCCGGTTGGAGCCGTTTTGGAGCACACGGTCGCCGCCGTT
>JAJZBP010000094.1 GCA_021798855.1 Bacillota bacterium | reverse complement strand
CTTCTTGTTCCTGGTCCTGCCTGTCCTGGAAATCTACCTTTTAAAAGTCGCCTTCGACGCCTTCGGCGGGAGTTCTTTAACCGGCCTCTACCTTCTCCCCACCTCGGCCTTCCTGGTGCAATTCATCACCTACATCCTTTGCCTCCTGGCCCTGGTCCGAGAACGGGCGCAGGGAACCCTGGCCCGGACCTTCGTGGCCGGTTACAGCCGGTTGGAGGTGGTCGCCGGCTACACGATTGCTTACTCGGTGCTGGCCGTACTCATCTCCCTGGAGACCCTCTTGGCAGGCATGGCCTTTTTCGCTCTTTCCCTGAACCTTTTCCAGGCCCTGGGGGCCTTCGTCACCTTCTGGCTCCTGGGCGTGGCCTCTTTGGCCATGGGTGTACTTTTCTCCAGTCGGGCCAGGAGCGAGGGAGAGGTGGTTTCCTACATCCCCGCCGTGATCCTGCCCTCAATCCTCCTTTCCGGCATGGTCATCCCCCTGGTTCAACTGCCGGCTTGGGCCAACGCGCTTGGCTACCTGGTCCCCCTGCGTTACGCCATACCGGTACTCAACTCCCTGGTCCTGGCTAGGTACAGCCTGGTCAGCCAAATTATCCCCCTGTCGCCCCTGGTGCTGTGGGTGGCGGCATTTCTCCTTCTCGCCGGGTTTAGCCTCCCCGGCGATGCCGCCCAGGAAACCGGCTCAACCAATCCCAAGATCGTCCTGGTCGCCGCTCTCGTCGTGGCCATTGTCCTCGGCGGCGGTTGGGTGTGGTACCAATCCGCCCATTTCGTCCAGACCGACAACGCCTTCGTCGCCGGAAAGCCGGTGGTGGTCGGCCCCACCCGCCTCTCCACGTTGTCCGCCCTGAAAGTGGAAACCGGCCAGGAAGTGCAAGCCGGTCAGGAAGTGGCCTTGCTCCTCCAACCGTCATCCTCGAGCCAGGACCTGCCCGTACCCCTCTTTGCCCCGGTACCCGGCCTGCTGATCGACCACCTCCCCGCCGGCACCCTGGTCATGCCGGGCCAGCCGGTGGTCACCCTGGTCGATCCCAGCCAACTGTGGATCCAGGCCAACGTTCCCGAAGATCAGGCCAGCCGCCTCAAGCCGGGTCAAAAAGCCACCGTCCACCTGGACGAGTGCGGCGGCACTTTCCCCGGCCTGGTGACCGCCCTGGTCCCCGCCACCGCCTCCTTCGTCGGCGGCCAACCCTTGAATAACGCCACCGTCACCTTCACCAAGGTGGCCCAAACCATCCCCGTTAAAATAACGCCCATCGCCCTGCCTCCCGGTTGCCGCCTCCTCCCCGGCCTTTCCGCCGAGGTCAGCGTGCGTCTGAACTGACGATGAACGTCAAACGGCCAGCCCGGCAGCGCCTCCTGGAGGCCGCCTTGGAGGAATTCCGCGTCAGGGGGTACCTGGCCGCCCGCACCAAGACCATCGCCGTTAAGGCCGGGGTCAATGAGGTGACTTTGTTCCGCCATTTCGGCAACAAGGAAAACCTTTTCCGGGAGGTCCTCCACCAACATCTCAAGCGGATCGCTGGGCGGATAGCGCCGGAATTGCCCGGACCGGACGCACCCGTCCGGGAAAGGCTCCTCGCCCTGGCCCGCCACCTGGTCTTGGTGTTGGAGGAAAACCGCTCAACCATCACGATCATCCTGCGGGAAAGTTCAGCCGTCCCCGCGGTCCACGCCTCCCTCGGCCCGCTGCCGCAGGGAATTTTGGCAATCATCGCCGCCGCGCTGGTCAGGGAACAAAAGGACGGGTACCTGCGTCCGCTGGACCCGGCGGCCGCAGCCCACGCTTTCGTGGCCCCCTTCTTCACCGCCCTGGTGTTCCTGGAACCGCTGGGGGTCCCTCTCCCCTACCAAGACCGGGAAGAAATGGTCCTAACCTTGGTTGATCTATTTCTCGCCGGCATGCAAACGGAAAAACCGCCGGCTGCAAACTAGCCGGCGGTTTTATACGGAGCGCGGTATTAGCCCCGCAAACTCTTCAGCACCAGGGGAGCCACTTGCCACGGCGTCTCGGCCAGGAGCGCCCCGGCTTCTCGCAGGGCCGCCGCTTTGCCGGCATAGGTTCCCTTTCCCCGCTCGATGATCGCCCCGGCGTGGCCCATACGCACCCCAACCGGCGCCGTGCGGCCCACCAGATAGGCCACCACCGGCTTGCCCAGCCCGGCGATCAGTTCCGCCGCCTCCTCTTCCGCCGTCCCCCCGATCTCCCCGATCAGGACCACCGCCCGCGTTTCGTCGTCATCCTTGAAATGGGTCAATACCTCCCGCAGGGAGCAACCGACCACCGGGTCGCCACCCACGCCCACGGCTGTGGACTGGCCGAGGCCCGCAGCGGTCAGTTCCGCCGCCACCTGGTAACTGAGCGTACCGCTTCTGGCCACCAGGCCCACCGGCCCCGGCGTGTAATACTCGTGGGGCATTATCCCGATTTTGCCTTTGCCCGGCGAGATGATTCCAAATGTGTTGGGGCCGATCACCCTGACCCTCAATTCCTTGGCTCTGGCCACCACCTCCACGGCATCGTGGACCGGAACGTGCTCCGTGACCAGGACCAAAAGGCGAATCCCGTTCTCCAAGGCCTCGTGGGCCGCGTCGGCCGCTCCCGCCGCCGGGACGAAAAGACAAGAAGTATCCGCGCCCTTTTCCCGCACCGCTTCCCTGACGGTGTCGAAGACGGGAACCCCCTCCACCGCCGCGCCGCCCCGGCCTGGGGACACCCCGGCCACCACCCGGCTACCGTATTCCAGCATCCGGCGGGCGTGGAAACTGCCCTGCCGGCCCGTGATCCCCTGAATCAGGATCCGCTCCCCCCCGTTCAGCAGGACGCTCAAACTTCTTTTTCCCCCTTCCCGCCGGTTTGAGCCACAACCTGCCTGGCCGCTTCCTCCATGGTGGAGACGGCGGCCACCCCCGCTTCCCGCAAAAGGCGCAGCCCCTCCTCCTGGTTGGTGCCGTCCAGACGAACCACCAAGGGAAGCTGCGGAGCCGCTTGCCTCCCGCGGATGACCGCCCTGGCCACTTCGTCACAACGGGTGATCCCGCCGAAAATGTTCACCAACATCGCTTGCGAGAATCCACCCAGGATGCCGATAGCCTTGGACATCTCTTCTTCTCCCGTGCCCCCGCCCAAGTCAATGAAACACGAAGCCTTCCCCCCCAGGCTTTCCAGAACGTCGAGAGTAGCCATGGCCATCCCCGCTCCGTTGGCCAAAACGGCGATGTCTCCACCAAGGCGCACGAACGAGGGTCCGCCCTGAGTCCCAAGCTCCTGCCCTTTGGTCAGATCGGGATGGCGGAACAAAGCCGCGTCGTCGATATTCAGGCGGGCGTCAGCCGCCACCAAATGAGAACCAACCTGCACCAAGGGGTTGATTTCCGCCAGTTCCGCGTCGTTGCGCTCGAAGACCAGGGCCAGGGTGGCCATAAACTTTCCAAATTCCGGCAGCAGGGAGCCGCGCAAGCCGAGGGCCGCGGCCAGTTCCCGCCCTTCCCAGGGATGGACTCCCCGCCGCGTTTCCACGAAACGGCGCCGGATCTTGTCTTCGGGGAAGGTCTCAATTTCCATTCCGCCCTCCGCCGCGGCCAGGATGACCGGGCGTCCGGCCTGCCGGTCCACGCTGATGCTCAAATAGAGTTCCCGTTCGCTGGGCAGCCGTTCCTCAACCAGGAGGGCGTTGACCGGAAGGCCCTTGATCTCCAGGTCCAAGATGGTTCTCGCCACCGCGGCGGTTTCCTCCGGCCCCGCGGCGAAGCGAACGCCGCCCGCCTTGCCCCGACCGCCGGCCAGCACCTGGGCCTTGATGACCACCTCACCGCCCAGTTCGCCGGCGGCCTGGGCCGCCTCCTCCGGCGAAAGGACCACTCGGCCCCGCGGCACGGGAATCCCCGTTCGGGCGAAAATTTCCTTGGCTTGATATTCGTATAGTTTCATCAGCCGCTATTCTTCCCCTGGAATTCGGCCGTTACCCGTTCCCGCAAGGATTCGTCCGCTAAGAACTTCAAGCCCGTCAGAGCGAGCGCATTCGCCGCTTGAAGGCCGACTTTTCGTCCGCGTTCGGAGGCGGCCGCCCTGGCGAAGGCGGGCGAATGGGGAGGAACACGGGCCTCGCTGATCGCCAAAAGCGGCTGGATGGCCGGAACCACCTGGCTCAGGTTCCCCAGGTCGCTGGAACTGGGCGTCGGTGGAACGTCTTCCGCCAAATCGGGCATGAACCGCTTGAAGCTCGCCAATAGCGCCTGGTTGTTCTTCATCGGAGCGTACACGGGGCCGGTCAGGGCGAACTCCACCTCCGCGCCGGTGGCCAGGGCACCGCCCCGGGCGCAATTTTGCACTTTCTCCACCAGTTCCTCCAGATACACCGGATCGTCGCTGCGGACGTAGAACTCCCCCACCGCCTGGGCCGGCACGATGTTCGGAGCGACGCCACCCTCCCGGACGATGCCGTGGATGCGGGTGCCGTCCCGCACGTGTTGCCTTAAGGCGTTTATCCCGTTGAAGGTCAGAAGCAACGCCTCCAGGGCATTGATCCCTTCGTGGGGAGCGGCCGCCGCGTGGGACGCCTTCCCACGGAAAGTAATTCTCAAAGGGTAGGAACCCAGGGCGAAGTATTCCAGTTCGTTGCGATGGTACGGATGAAACATGAGGGCAATATCCAGGTCCCGGAAGGCCCCGGCCTCCAGCATCCGGATCTTGCCCCCGCCCCCCTCCTCCGCCGGGGTGCCGTAAAAGACGACCCGGCCTTTTGGGGCGCCGGGCGCCGCCAGCGCCGCGGCCAAGGCCAAGGCGGCCCCCAGGGAAGCGGCGGCGATCAGGTTGTGCCCACAGGCGTGTCCGATCTCCGGCAGGGCGTCGTACTCGGCCAGGTAGCCCACGGTGGGACCGCCGCCGGCGGCGGTTGCGCCGCCGTGTTCGGCCCGTATGGCCGTGGCGATCCCGGCGGCGCCGCGTTCAACGGCGAAGCCGGCCCGTTCCAGGTGTCCGGCCAACAGGGCGCAGGCCCGCTCCTCCTTGTAACCCGTCTCCGGGCAGGCGTGGATGGCCGCGGCCACCTCCGCGAGCAGGGGGGCCAGTTGTTGGATTTGCGCACGAATCAGTTCGTCCATCCGTTGTCCCTCCCCGCAGCGTCTTCCACGGCGGATAGTAATGCTGATATTATAGATGATTTCACTGCATAAACCCTTTCGCGCATTCGGCGACCGCAACATATAGTAACTCTGTTGTGCGCTGACATCTATATTTAGGCATTTCCGGGTGGCAATTCAGGAGAATCGGACTTTTCGCAGTAGAATCATAGATGACAATGATGAGGAGGCTATCTCCAGAGTTTTGCAAAAACGTGCGCAATTAGGTGACGCTTGTTGTATCTTTTCGGTCTCCAATTTAGCCAATATTTTGGGGGCGTGCTTGGTCTTATGGTACTTGCCTTTTTGGGTTCCACGAGTTGCTTCTCTCATGGCCTCGAGTACATCAGTTTTTTGGATCTCCTCAAACCTCGGGTTTCCGGGAACCTTCCCGGCATTAAAACCACTTCCCTAAGTCCAGGTGGGCACCCTCTTCGCCGAAGGACAGGATATTCTTTAGAAAAATGCTTTTAATGAGCGGCTCCTTCTCACTCACTCGAACACCTCCTCTCCAAGATTTTACCATCAAAGGCGGGATAAAAAAAGAACCCCGTGCGGGGTTCAACCGGTTTCAATCGCCGATCAGGATTTCGTCCAGGGCCGCCCCCGCCGGCACCATGGGGTAGACGTTCTCCTCTCTGGCCACCAGGAAGTCCATCAGGACCGCTCCCGGCAGGTTCATCCCCTTTTGCAGCACCGCCTTGACCTCCTCCGGGCGGCTGGCCCGCAATCCCCGCAGGCCGTAGGCGTCGGCCAGTTTCAAGAAATCGGGCACGATCAGTTCCCCTTCCACCGTCGGCAGGTCCTCCGCGCCGACGGCGCGTTTTACCCCCACGGTGTTCAGACGCAAATTGACCGAAGAGTAGTGGCGACCGTAGAAAAGCTGTTGCCACTGGCGAACCATGCCCAGGTAGCCGTTGTTGATCACGGCAATCTTCACCGGCAACCCCTCCTGAGCCACCGTGGCCAACTCCTGCAGGGTCATCTGCACGCTCCCGTCACCCGTCACCAGGACCACCGTCTTGTCGGGGCGACCCACCTGGGCGCCAACCGCCGCCGGCAGGCCGAACCCCATCGTTCCCAGACCGCCGGAGGTGACCAGGGTTCTGGGTTCCTGAAAAGTGTAATACTGCGCCGTCCACATCTGGTGCTGCCCCACGTCCGTGACCACCACGGCCCGGCCCTTGGTCAGCCGGTAAATCTCCTCGATGACCTCCTGGGGTTTGATCACCCCCTCCTCCCGCTGGTAGCCCAGGGGCAGTTCCTCTTTCCACCTGGCCAAGGTGGCCAGCCACTCCCCCGTCTCCCCGGGCGTTCCCGCCTCCCGCAGGGCCGCCAGCACCAGTCCGGCCTCGCCGACGATGGGGATGTCCACGCGCACGTTCTTGCCGATCTCCGCCGGGTCCAAATCGATGTGAACGATCCTGGCCCGCGGGGCGAAACGATCCACCCGCCCGGTGACCCGGTCGTCGAACCTGGCCCCCACCGCGATGATCAGGTCGGCTTCCATGACGGCCATGTTGGCCACCCGCGTCCCGTGCATTCCCAGCATCCCCAGGAAAAGTTGGTGGGTGCCTGGGAAACCTCCCAGACCCATCAGAGTGGCGGTCACGGGCAGGCGCAGCTTTTCGGCCAGGGCCAGCAGATCCTGCCCCGCGTTGCCGGCCACCACTCCGCCCCCGGCGTAAACCAGCGGCCGCTTGGCTTCGCGGATGGCCGCCACCGCCCTGCCGATCTGCAGGGGATGTCCCGGCCCCCGCGGCGGTTTGTAGCCGGGCAGGTTGATCTCACCCCTGGGCACCGTGTTCAGCTTTTCGGTGAGGGCGTTTTTGGGCAGGTCCACCAGCACCGGTCCCGGCCGTCCGGTGGCCGCGATGTGGAAGGCCTCTGCGGTCACCCGAGGGATCTCCGCGGCCTGTCGCACCAGGTAACTGTGTTTGGTTACCGGAAGACTGATCCCGGTAATGTCCGCCTCCTGAAAGGAATCGCAACCGAGAATGGTGGTGGGCACCTGGCCCGTCAGCACCACCACGGGAACGGAGTCCATGTGGGCGTTGGCCAGACCGGTGACCGCGTTGGTCGCCCCCGGACCGGAGGTCACCAGGGCCACCCCCACCTTGCCCGTTACCCTGGCGTAGGCGTCGGCGGCGTGAACGGCCGCCTGTTCGTGGCGCACCAGGACGTGCCGGATGGGCGCGTCGTACAAAACGTCGTAGAGCGGCAGGACCACTCCACCCGGGTAGCCGAAGATCACCTCGACCCCCTGTTTGATCAGGGACTCCACCAGAATTTCCGCGCCTGTCGGCAAGCATTCCACCTCCTCAGCCCAGCTTTGTCCCCCCGTTGGCCAATCCGCGACTTTTCCAGCAGCGCTCTTAACAGATTCCACCGCCTCCGGCGCCGTGCTCATTCCACCGATGGTGGGGTGCCTACCGGTCTCCCCGTTTGCCCTCTTCCCTGAAAACCGCGCCGGTGCTGGCCGAGGTGACCTCCCGCGCGTAGCGGACCAGATATCCCGAGGTCACCCTGGGTTCCGGCGCCCGCCATCTTGCGCGCCGGCGGGCCAGTTCGTCGGCGGACACCTCCAGATCCAGCCTGCCGGCGCGAATGTCGATGCTCAATCGGTCTCCCTCTTCCACCAGAGCGATGGCCCCTCCCTCGGCCGCTTCCGGGGAAACGTGGCCGACGGCCGCGCCTCG
This sequence comes from Bacillota bacterium, assembly GCA_021798855.1. Classification (GTDB taxonomy): domain Bacteria; phylum Bacillota; class Sulfobacillia; order JAJZIM01; family JAJZBP01; genus JAJZBP01. The sequence continues at coordinate 48 of JAJZBP010000094.1, read as the reverse complement.
TGTGCCGCCGGAAAACCGCCCGTCGGTGATCAGGGCCACTTCCCGGTC
>JAJZBP010000093.1 GCA_021798855.1 Bacillota bacterium | reverse complement strand
GAGCCCTTGCAAACTACCTGAAGACGGCCTGAATCCCCAAAATAGATGGTTGCCATGTTTTACCTTTTTGTCACCCCATTGACACTGCCCAACAATTTAGCATTCAGGCTTGGGTTAGGCGCGCGTATGATCTCGGCATCATTAATCAGCAAATCTACGGTGTTTTATTCAGGCGGTTGAGCGCCTTGGGGCTACGGGCGAAGGAACCAGGTTTCGTGCCCAAAGAGGAACCACGCCGCCTGCGTCTTTTGGTGCACCAAGCAATGGCGGAAGATTTGCTTACGCCGGCTTACGCGGCAACCGTTCTTGAGGAATTCGCAGGTGATCGAAGATCAGACAAGGCGGCAGATCGATTGCAGCAAGCTGCGGAGGCCCTCGCGCCCTATTATACCCAAGATCCGGAGTTGACGGAATTTGCGAATGCCGACCTGGGTGGCGTTGACGATGATTATTTCTAGGGGCGAGGTTTGGGGCGTCCAGCTTGACCCGACCATGGGGGCGGAGATACGGAAAACCCGCCCTTGCATTGTTGTCAGCAGTGACCGGATGGGCCGTCTGCCGTTGCGGGTTGCGGTTCCAACGACGGGCTGGAAGGACCATTTTGGGGGCGCTCCGTGGTTTGGGTGAATTGAGCCGGATTCCGGCAATGGCTTGGACAAGCTTTGCGCCGCGGATGCTTTCCAGATTCGGTTGGTGGCGGAAGCGTGGTTCCAGAGAAGGCGTGGAGTTATACCGGCAGCGTTTCTGAACGACATTGTCAGCGCGGTGGGAATCGTTATTTAGATTGATCCAGAGCGGCGGACGTTTTTTTCGGCTTGGAAAGGTTGGCCGGTCCCCTGGCGGTGGCTTAACGGGAAGAGCTTTGTTGACGATCGGGGCATGGGCCGGGGTGGGGGACGGGAGCCTTGCCCGGAAAACGGCGCCGCGGGCGCCCTCAACCACAAAAGGTCCTAAGACGGCGTAACCGCCGGAAGATGCGGCGCAATTGGAAAAGCCGGGGGCGAACGGCCCGCGCCGAAGGTTACCACGAAAAAGTGTCGAATTTCCGTGGGTGAGGCGTGCCTGAATTCCGCCGGGAGGTAGCATGACCGCCGGCCGGGGAGGAGAAGGCTTCATTTCATCCCAAGGGGGGGCCATAAGGTGGGGAAGGCCGAACGGGACGGCCAAAGCGGGCTTGCCGACGGGGATATCCGGTCCCTCCTGGCGGGAAAAAGCGCCCGGGAGTTGGCCAATTTCTTGTTCAAGGGGATTAAGGAGAACAAGGCGTTTCGCCGCAAGACGCTGGCTTGGTTGATCGACACCGGCGCCGACCAACTGCCTTGGGAGGCGATCTTGGACGAACTCACGGGCTGGGTGGCCGAAATTCTCGAACCGTGGGCGGGCCTGAAACCGCGCCTGCCCGACCTGCGGGAACTGAATCCGGTCAAAAGCGCGGTTAAGAACCGCCCCGACCTTGGTGTTCCCGTGTATTTGGCCATCGTCGAAGGCCTGGCCGTTTTCCCGAGGACTTTTGGAGACGCGCCGGCATCTTTCCACCACGCGTTGGTCGCAAGCTTTGAGCGTGCCGGCGAATTCCTTTTGGCCATTAAAGACCCGACGCTGCAACGGGAATACTTCGCCCGGTGTGAGCGGTGGGAAAACGTCTTCGATTATAACGGTTACGTCCAGGACGAATTCAAGCGAATCCTGGAGAATTTAGGGCAAACTCTTTTTCCAGAGCAGGTCGCCGCCGACGCGAACCCGCGGCGCGGGAGAGGAAGACGGTCCAATGGGGGATAGGGAATTGAGCAAATCGGTCCCGCGGGGTAAGGCTTCCGAATCCGGTGCCGGCCGTGACCAAGCCCGCCGCGCGGGTGCCGCCCATGGCCGGGCGGATTCCCGGGAGGAGGTCGCCCCGGGAATTATCGTTCCCTTGGAACGGGAGGACGCCCTCTTGCGTCTGGCGGTGAATTGGGCGGAAACCGCGGAGGTTTTGGGCATTTCCGCCGCCGACGGTGTTCAACCGGGCGTGCGGATCGGCGGAGGCCGGGCCATCCCGTTGGATGACACCGGAACGGCGGTTTTGCCGCCTGCGGCCGCGCGGGCGGTGGCCAAACTGGGGGCGTGGGCGGCCCTGCGGGCTGGGGCGGACGGATATGTCCTCGACCAGGGGGTGCCGGTCTCCTTGCCGAAGGATCTCCTGGCCTTCCGCGAACTGTTGGAAGGGGTGGAAAGGGGGAGGCCGGACGCGCCCAGCCTGGCGAATGAGGCTCTGGCGGTCTGGATGCGTCCCGGTTTCGACTCCTTCGTCTGCCTGCCCCGCCTGCACTTCAGCCCCTTTGCGTACCAACTGGACGCGGCGGCGGCGGTCCTGCGGCGGATGCGGGGCCGGGCCGTCCTGGCCGACGAAGTTGGCCTGGGTAAGACCATTGAGGCCGGCCTTGTCCTGTCCGAGTTGTACCTTCGTCGCCTGCCCGAGCACGTCTTGATCCTGGTGCCGGCCGGTTTGGTGGAGCAGTGGGGCGAGGAACTGGAACGCAAGTTCGGCCTGCCCCGTTGTATTTACGGGACCGCCGGCTGGGATTCGCCCGCGTTGCCTCCGCCGGGGGTGGCCCTGATTTCTTTGGCGGCGGCGCGTCGCCGCCCGTTGCGGGATAGGCTCAACGAGCGGTCATGGGATCTGGTGATCGTGGACGAGGCCCACCGGTTGAAGAATCCCGCCAGTGCTTCCGCCCGTTTCGTGCGCTCCCTGCAAACCCGTTACCTGCTCTTTTTGACGGCCACCCCGGTGGAGAACCGGATGGAGGACCTGTTTCAGTTGGTGAGCATCGTCCGGCCCGGCCTTTTGGGTTCGCGCCAGGAATTCGCGGCCCGTTACGGTTTGGGTCTGGAAAGCGGCGAGACGTCCGGCGCGCCCCGGAACCTGGAACCTTTGCAGGCGCGGATGCGGGAGGTGATGGTCCGCCACCGGCGCAGCGAGGTGGCCCTGCTGCTGCCCCGGCGGCTGGCCGAAACGCGGCTGGTGGCGCCCGGCGAGCGGGAGGAGGAACTTTACCGCGCGGTGTCCCGGCGGGTGCGGGAGGCGGCCGCGGGCGCTTCCCCCGCGTCGTTGTTGCAGTTGCGCAGCGTCCAGCGACTGGCCGGCTCCAGCCCGCAAGCCCTGGTGCCCAGCCTGGAGAGGCTGGGTTGGAACGACCTGGCGGAGGGGGCCGCCGCCGGTGGCGCCACGGAGAAAACGCGCGTCCTGGTGGACTTATTGCGGCGCCGGCTGGTCGCGGAGGAAAAGGTGGTCGTGTTCACGGCTTTTCGCCGCACCCTGGACCATTTGGTTAAAATGATCCGGCTGGAGAATATCCCGGTTGCCGTCTATCACGGCGGCTTGAGCCGCCGGGAAAAGGATGAGGCCATTCGTGCCTTTCGGGACGAGTGTCCCGTCCTCCTGACCACCGAGGCGGCCGGGGAAGGTCGCAACCTGCAATTCTGTCACGTCCTGATCAACTTCGACCTTCCCTGGAACCCCATGCAGATCGAGCAGCGGCTGGGACGGATCCACCGCATCGGCCAGGAACACGACGTGGTCCTCACCAACCTGGTGGCCTTGGGGACGGTTGAGGAACGCATCCTGCGGGTGCTGGAGGCCAAGCTGAACCTTTTCGAGCTGGTGGTGGGCGAACTGGACATGATCATCGGGCGGATCGAGGACGAATTCGACTTCGAGTCCCACGTCTTCACCGCCTACGTGGAGAGCAAGGACGACGAGGAATTCGACCGGCGTTTGGAAAAGCTGGGCGACGACCTGGTCATGGCCCGCCGGGAGTACCTGTCCGACCGGGAGCGCACCGACCGTCTGCTGCCGGCCGACGACGGAGAGGCCCGATGAGCCGGGAGGCGGGCCTGGCTTTTTGGCTACGATACGTGGAAAACGCGGGCGGCGCCTGCGAAGACGCCGGCGACGTCGCCACGGTCCTTTTGCCCGCCCAATTACGGGAAGCCTTCGGACTGCCGGAGGAGGTTCGGCTCACCGACGATCCGGAAGTCGCCGAGGAGGAAGGAGCCATCCTTTTGATCCCCGGCCATCCGGCCTTGGAGGAGGCGGCCGAGCGGGTTCTGCGGGAAGGTGATGCCGGCTACGGGTGGTTGCCCTGGCCCCGCTCCGCTCATGCCTCCGGCGAAACTCTTTTGGGCCGGGCCAGGGAGCGGATCGGGGTTGACCACGGTCGCCTGGACGCCGCCGGCGAACCCCGTCCGGCCTACCTGCCCGTGTTGCGCGGCGGGGCCTTGGTGACTTATGCCTTCAACGACCGATTTCAAGAACAGGTGGAGGTTTGGGTTGATGCCCGGACGGGTCTGCCCCTGCCGGAAGAGGTGGAACGCCGGTTGGCGGGCGCGGAGGTTCTCCCGGTGGCGGACACCGGTCACCCGGCTTTTCTTCCGGAATGGGTGACCGGGTTGCGGGGGATGCAAGAATTTTACGCCCGGCGGGCCGACCGGCGCGGGGAGGAACTGGCCCGGCAGGTCCAAACCGCGCGGGAGCAGGAACTGGCCCAGGTTGAGACCTATTATCAGGCCCAACTCAAGTCCATCGCCGGGCGCCGGGAAAAAGCTCCTCCCGAACGCCAGGCCCTCTTGGATCACCAGGCGGAGGTGACGCGGGCCGAACAAGCGCGTCGCCTGCGGGAGGTTGCCGACAAGTACCGGCCCCATTGGGAAATCCGGCCTTTCCGCCTGCGGTTGCTCCTGGTGCCCGGCATGATCCTGTCGGTCCGGGTGCGGCGCGGCGAGCGCGGCTTCCCTTTGGTTTTGCACTGGTTTCTGCCGGGCGGGTCCTTCGCCGCCGTACGCTGTCCCGCCTGCGGGCGGCCCGCTCCCCTGGTGGCGGGACGGGACGCCTTGGGGTGCGCCGAGTGCCTGCCCCGGGCGGACGCGCCGGCGGCCAAACCGGCCGTGCAACCGCCTGAGGCGCGGACGAAGGGGAAAGGCTTGGCGGCTGTGGTGGAGCCGGAGCAGGCGAAAATTACCGCGGCGAAGGGGAGAACCGCCGCGGACGCAACGGATGAAAAGAGCGAAGTTAAAAAGAAGAAACCGGCGAAACCAAAACCGGCCCCTTCCACGACGCCGCCTTCTGAATGGCTGGAACCCTGGGAGAAACACCAGGTGGAGTTGAAGATGTTCAAGGCTGGGCGGAAACTCGATTTCTGGCGGGCGGTGGCCGGCGGGACCTTTTTTCCTCTCCCGTCGTCGCCCCTGAGCAGCCTTTACCGGCTTTACGGGAAAACGGGGGTCTGGGTAATGATGGGGGTCGATCCGGCGGACATCCGCCAAGTGCGGCAGGAGGAGGAATTCCAGCAGGGCGTGATCGCCCAATTGCGCCTCGGCCACCATTCGGGGCATCTTCTCCACCGGCAAAAGCGGCTGCCCTACACCCTCCGTTGGCGTTGGGAGGGTGGCCGGGCGTTGCCCACGGAACTCTTGCCCTTCAACCAAGGCGACGGACGGTTTCTGCCGGAGCGGTCCAAGCTGGACGGTGAGATTATATCTCACCTCTATACTTCGGTGCCCAACCCCTCGGCGGCGGACCTGGACGACGTGGCCACCGCCTTGTGGAGTCGCCTTCCCCACTTGGGCCTGCCGCTCGTCCTGCGGTGCCTGACCCTTTGGTGGCGCGCGGGGGCGGGGCCGGTTCCGGCGGAACCGCCAGCGGTCTCGGCCGCCGCCCTGGTCCAACTGGTGGGCCGTTGGTCGGGTTCGAATTGGTCCGGGAATTTGCCGCCGGAGGACCTTTTCGGGGTGTCTGCAAAAACGGTGTCCGAGTATTTGCGCTCCCGTTCGCGACGGTTGCTCCAAACGGGATTGTACGAGCCGTGGTGAGTTTACGGCAAAAGGGAGGTGGATGATCGGTGAGCGACGACCAATTGAGCGAACGGGTCTTGCGGGGCATGGCCCTCGATCGGGTTTTCGCCCGCGGCGAAGACTATGGCGCGGGCGGGGCCGAAAGACATTCGCGGGGCCGGTTCCGAAGTGGAGGCCCAGGTTGTGGGCAGCGGTCCCCAACCCTACCGGGTCCGGTTGAGCTTGGAGCCGCCCTTCGGGTCGTCCTGCGACTGCCCCTACGACGGCGGCGGCGCCCGCAAGCACGTGGTGGCGGTGGGTTTGGCCTGGCTGCGGGCACAAGAAGCAGGGGGGATCCGGGAAGAGCCGGCGGCGCCCAGTTTAATGGAGCGGTTGGGTGAACTGGACGCCGGCCGGTTGCGGGAATTGCTCGTCGAAGTGTACGACGAGGTTGCCGACGCCCGGTCCGTGATCGACCGCCGGCTATTACGGGAGGGCCTTTGGATGGCTGGAGACCAACCGGGGGCGGTCGGTCATTCGGCTCTGATGGCCAGGGTCGGCGCCCGCTTGGACGACCCGCTCGAGATCTTTTTCAACACTTTGGACCAGTGGGCCATTCGGGGCTTGAGTGAGTTGATTTCGCCAAGTTTCAAGGTCGCGAAAAGCCGCGAAGGCTTCCGGTGGGAGAACCGTTAATCCTCCGGGGATTTCGGTGAATATGAAATCCGTGGGTTGACATCCTCTCCTCCCTAAAGGAAGGAGATTCCCGGTTGCCCGGGCCGGTATTCCCTCGCGGTTTCCCGGTGGTTCCTGCCGCATCTAGGGCGTCCCGACCTTTCCCCACTTCGCAGGCGCTATCCGCCTTATCCGGCGGTGTAAGCGAAAATCAGGCCGCTTGCCCAAGTCCTCTTTTGAGAATCACCTTTGCCGCGTTCACGTCGGCGTGTTCGGTGTGGCCGCAAGCCTGACATTTGAATATGCCGCGACTCGGGCGGTTCTTTTGGGAGACATGTCCGCATTCAGAGCACTCCTGGCTTGAATGGTGAGGAGGCACGAAGAGCAGATGGCCGCCGCGCCGGGTCGTCTTGTAGCCAAGCATCTGTTCAAGCATCCCCCAACCCTGCGCCAGGATCGAGCGGTTCAGTCCGCTCTTTTGGGCGACGTTCCTGCCCGGCTCCTCCACGGTGCCCTTCGCCGAGCGAGTCATGTTGCCAACCTTGAGGTCTTCCAATACAACCAACGGGTGTTTCTTGCTCCAACCGGCGGAGAGCTTATGCAGGAAGTCCAGGCGCATTCTGGCTTGGTGCTGCTGAAGTTTGGCAATCTTGGCTTTGGTTTTCAGCCAGTTCTTACCGCGCTTCTTTTGCCTTGCCAGCTTGCGTTGGAGCTTGGCAATCTTCTTCCGTATCCTCGTGAAATCCAGCGGCTCAACCAGTTCCCCTTCGGAGGGGGCCGCAAAGACGGCCACTCCACGATCCACGCCAATGTTCGGCCCGGTGGCCTTGGCCAATTTCGGAGCTTCGACTTCCACCAGAATGGAGACGTACCAACCGTCGGCTTCACGACTGATGGTGGCCGACTTGATGGTGCCGGGTATGTCCCGGCTCTTGAAAAAGCCAACCCAGCCGATCTTTGGCAACCAAACCCGGCGATTGCTCACTTTGATTCCTTGGGGGAAACGGATTGAGTCTTGGTTACGGCCTTTTTCTTTAAACCGAGGGATCCGTTTCCCAGGCTGGTTCCTGTCGAAGGCATCGCGGAAAGCCTTGGCCAGATCCATCAGTTTTTGCTGAAGAACCTGGGAGTGAGCCTCGTTTAGAAAGCCGTATTCATTGCTTTGCTTCCACAGTTTGAGAAACCAGGCCATTTCGTCGTACCAAAGGATCTTCTGACCGTTACGCAACCGGGAAAGGTTCATAGCCAAGAACTTGTTCCAGACGAATCGGGCATGGCCGGCCATGATCCGGAGGATATGCTCCATTACGGGGGTTGTCTTTAATTTTGAAGCGGTAGCCTCGAAGTGTTATGCATGGTTCCATCAGCACATGATTTTGCCCCTTTACTTGACGGTTCCTGGTTATGATTATAC
>JAJZBP010000092.1 GCA_021798855.1 Bacillota bacterium | reverse complement strand
ATCTGGATCTGCTCCTCTTCGCTTCTCACGTCTGCGCCGACGAGGCGCTCGCCCTGCCCCATCCCCGCCTGACCGAGCGGCCCTTCGTGCTGGTTCCCCTCTTGGAACTGGAGCCCGCTTTGGTCCTGCCCTCGGGGGAAAGGGCGGGCGGGTTCCTGGCGGCGTGGACCGGCACACCCTGGGTGCGCCGCCGCGGCAGCCTGGAAGAGGTGGGCGCATGAACCGGCTCCTGGTGGAGGAAAGTGTGCGGCGGGCTTTGGCCGAGGACGCGGGTCGCGGTGACGTCACCACCGAGTTGTTGGTGGACGGCGCCCTGGCGGCCCGCGCGGAGATCGTGGCCAAGGAGGAAGGGGTCGTCGCCGGCCTGCCGGTGGTCGCCGCGGTCTTCCGCCTGCTGGACGCTGCGCTGTCCTTCACGGCGTTGGCGGAGGATGGGGAGAGGGTTGAGGTTGAGCGCCGCGTGGCGGCGGTGGAGGGGCCGGCCCGCTCCATCCTAACGGGCGAACGGACCGCTCTCAACTTCCTCCAGCACCTTTCGGGCATCGCCTCTCTGGCCGCGCGGGGCGCGCAAGCCTTGGCCGGAACGGGATGCCGTCTCCTGGACACGCGCAAGACCCTTCCCGGTTTGCGGTTCTTGGAAAAATACGCGGTGCGGGTGGGCGGCGGGACCAACCACCGGTTCGCCCTGGATGACATGATCCTGATCAAAGACAACCACCTGGCCTTGGCGGGCGGCGTCCGGGAGGCGCTGCGGCTGGTCAGGGAACATGGTCCACGGCACCTGAAGGTTCAGGTGGAGGTGGGCAACCTGGAGGAATTGGAGGAAGCCCTGGCCGGGGGCGCGGACTTCATTCTCTTGGACAACATGGACGAAGGGAAACTGGCCATGGCCGTGGCCATGGCCGGCGGCAGGGTTCCCCTGGAAGCTTCCGGCGGGGTGACCATGGACAACCTGGCTCGGGTGGCGGCCACCGGCGTCGATTATGTGTCCATGGGCCAGTTGACCCATTCGGCCAGGGCCATGGATTTTTCCCTGCGCCTGTCGCCCCTGCCCGGGAAAGAACCGGCGTGAAAGAAGGGTTGGGCTCCGCACCTGCGCCCGTCGCCTGGAGCGTGGCGCAGGCGGCTTTGCCGCCGAGGATCGTCGGCGAGGGCAAGGAACAGACCTCAAGCGTGGCGCAGGTGCCACCTGTGGCACCGAGGACCGTCGGCGAAACCATTGACGCCCAGTTCGCCGCCGAGGGCGGCTCCCGTGCTATAAAAGAAAAAGTGCTGGCCGGTCTGGCGGAAGGCCGGACGGTTTCCGGTTCCGCGCTGGCCGGGGAGTGCGGAGTGTCGCGGAACGCGGTCTGGAAAGCCGTGGAGAGGTTGCGCCACGAGGGGTATGCCATCGGCGGGACTCCCCGGCGGGGTTATCGTCTGCTGGCGGCGCCGGACCTGATCCGACCGGCGGAAATCACGACCACCTCCGGTTTATGCGGGCGGCAGGTCCATTATTACCGCGCGATCGGTTCCACCAACGACATGGCCCGAAACCTGGGTCTGGGAGGGGCACCGGAGGGAACGGTGGTCGTGGCCGAGCGGCAAACAGCCGGACGGGGCCGGCTCGGGCGATCATGGTGGGACGGCGGGGGCGGCGACGGGAACGGAGCGGCGCCGGCCGGGACCGATCTATTGCTCTCCTTGTTGCTCCGCCCGGTCCTTTCCCCCGTTGAGGCGGTTCCCATCACGCTGGCGGCGGCGGTGGCCGTGGCCCGGGCGGTGCGAAGGAGCGCCGGCGTCTCCTTGGGGATAAAATGGCCCAATGACCTCCTCTGGGGTGAGCGGAAGGTGGCCGGAATCCTCAGCGAGATGGTGGCCGAGGCGGATAAGGTGGCTTTCCTGGTGCTGGGCATCGGCGTCAACGGCAATACGACGGTGTGGCCGGACCAACTGGCGGCGACGGCGGCATCCCTGCGGGAGGCGTCCGGGAAGACGGTGGACCGGACCGCCCTGGCCAAGGCGGTGTTGGAGGAAACCGAAGCGGCGTACCTGGCCTTCCTGCGGGAAGGGCCGGCGGCCGTCCGGGCGGAATGGCTGGCCCGCAACGTGACCATCGGACGCCGGGTGCGGGTGCGCACCGCGCGGGAAACGGTCTGGGGGACGGCGGTGGCCCTGGGGGAGGACGGGCGACTCCGGGTGGAAACGCCCGGGGGAATGAGGGAATTTGCCGCCGGAGAAGTCACCCACGGGGCGGAGGCGGCGCCCACCGGCGATGGTCGCGCGGAGCGGGGGGACCCCCGATGATCCTGGCCGTCGACGTGGGCAACACCAACACCCGCTGTGGAATTTACCGGGGCAGGGAATTGCGGGCGTGGGCCCGCCGACGGACCGAATTGGTTGCGGCGGCCGAATACGCCGCAATGCTACGGGCCTTCCTGGAGCAGGCGGGGGTCGGCTTGGAGGAGTTGGAGGGAATGGGAGCCGCCTGCGTGGTTTCGCCCCTGGTCGAGATCCTGCGTGCGGTGGCCGCCGAATGGGGGAAGCCCCTGGTTGAGGCCGGGCCGAGCGCGTCCGCCGGGCTGGTCTTGGGTTACCGGGTTCCTTCCCTCCTGGGTCCGGACCGGATTGCCGCGGCGGTGGGGGGAGTGCTCAGGGTGGGAAAACCGTGTCTCGTGGCCGATCTGGGCACGGCGGTTACGGTCGATGCCGTTTCCAAAGACGGAGTTTTCTTGGGCGGGGCCATCCTGCCGGGAATCGGCCTTTCCCTGCAGGCTCTCCACCGGGGGACGGCGGCGCTGCCGGAAACGCCATGGTTGGAGCCTCCGGGAACCAGCATCGGCCGCGATACGGCGGAAGGTATGGCGGCGGGGATCTATTGGGGGCTGGCGGCGGCGGTGGAAAGCCTGGCCGAGCGCCACCGGAGGGAATTGGGCGAACCGGCCCCCCTCGTGGTGACCGGCGGTTGGGCCGGCGCTTTATTGCCGGCTTTGGCTGCGCCGGTTTTCCATGCTCCCAACCTCACCCTGGAGGGGCTGGGTGAAATTTTCCGGGATGGGCGGGGGGGAAGCCGTTGAGGAAGATGCGCCGGCGAATCATTTGGATCAGTGCCTGCTTGGGCCTGGCCCTCGGAGTCCTGGTGGTCCGGATCTTTTATGAACAGGTCATCGCGGGGGGGAACCTGGCCGCCCGGGCGCGCAACGAAACCACTCAAACCCGTCCCCTTCCGGCCTCCCGGGGGCTGATCTATGATCGGCAGGGGAGGATCCTGGCCCTGGACGTGCCCGACGCGGTGATCGCCGCCGACCCCCACGAGGTGAAAAAGCCGGCGGCGGAGGCCGGGGTGTTGGCGGGGATCCTGCACCTCAGGGCAAGCGTTCTGGTCAAGGCACTGACGGCGCCGACCAGTTTCGTTTACCTGGACCGACTGGCCACCACCGCCCAGGGTGCGGCGGTGAAAAAGGCCAAACCGGCGGGAGTATTCGTGACCGCCGGCACCCGCAGGGAGTACCCGCTGGGGAAACTGGCGGCGCAGGTTCTCGGCTTCGTCGGGTTGGGCGGGAGGCCCCTGGCCGGGGTCGAGCTTTACTACCAGAAATACTTGGCGGGGAAAGCCGGGCAGGAAATCGGCCAATTCGATGCGGCCGGCAATTTTCTGGCGCAATTTCCGCACACCATCGTTCCCCCCGTTCCCGGTGACAGTTTGCAACTCACCCTGGACGCGGTGATTCAGGCGGACGCCCAAAATGCCCTACAACAAGCCATCACGAAATTCCACGCCAAGTCGGGGCAGGTCATCGTGATGGATCCGAATTCCGGAGCGATCCTGGCCCTGGCCGTCTATCCAACTTTCGATCCGAACCATTATTACCGGTATCCGGCGGCCGACCTGGGCGACCCGGTCGTGACCGATACCTATCCTCCCGGCTCGACCTTCAAGTTGGTGACCGCCTCGGCCGCGCTGGCCACCCACACCATAACCACGTCCACGGTCTTTTACGACCCCGGCTACAAGATCATCGGCGGGGTGCGGGTGAACAACTGGTATCCCAAGGGGTTCGGCAAGGTGAGCTTCGACAAGGCCGTTGCCCTCTCTGACGACATCTACTTCATGGATACCGGACTGAAATTGGGGGTGACCAAGTTCCTCCGCTATGTCCACCTTTTCGGCATCAACTCGCCCACCGGGGTGGATCTGCCGGGGGAGGGGGCCGGCATCGTTCTGCCCGCGGCGTCGGTCCGGCCCATCGACCTGGCCAACATGTCCTTCGGCCAGACCCTGACCACCACCCCCATCGGCTTGCTGGACGCCGCCTGTGCCGTGGCCAACGGCGGGCTGCTGCCCCGGCCCCACGTGGGGAGGGCGCTGCTCAACGGCGACGGTAAAGTGGTGAAAAAGTTCCATCCGGCGCCCATCCGCCGGGTCATCCCCCGCTGGGTGGCCGCTGAAGTCAGCGCCGCCATGCGTGGGGTGATCACGAGCCACGGCACGGGCACCAGCGCGGAGGTTCCCGGTTACGTCCTGGCCGGGAAAACCGGCACCGCCCAGTTGGTGGCCAACGGGAAGGTGTCCAACCGGCGTTTCATGGCTTCCTTCATCGGCTTCGGACCTTTGCCGAATCCCAAGTTGGCCATTCTGGTCCAGATCCTCGCCCCCAATCCCAAGATCGGTTTTTACGGCGCGCAGGTGGCGGCGCCGGTGTGGGCCAAGGTGATGGGGGAATCCCTCAGGTACCTGGGCATCCCGCCCCAGGTGTCGGCCCAGACCGCGCCGATCCCGATGACGGTCGGGGCGACGGTCCCGGATTTGTCCGCAAAACCGGCGACGGCGGCGGCCACCGCCGTCTCCCGGTTGGGCTTGAAGCCGGTGGTTGTGGGGAACGGGCCGGACGTGTTGCGCCAATACCCTTTTCCTGGTACAGTGGAAAAAGCGGGGACCGCGGTGATCTTGCTCACCGCTCGGCCGGCGGCGGGAGCCAAGGTTGTCCTGCCGCCTTTGCAGGGTCTGGATATGCGGGAAGTGGCGGACATTCTGGATGAGTTGAACCTGGGCTTTACGCCGGCCGGGACCGGTTATGCGGTGGACACCAAGCCGGCGGCGGGAACGGCCGTGAACCAGGGAACCGGAGTGACGGTGACCTTCAGCGCACCGGTAAAATGAGCTTTGTGCCCGGAAGGGCGGACGGATGCCCAGGGGCGCCCGCCGGCAACTCAAACAGGGGAGTGGAGTGGATGTTGGCGATGGAAAAAGGTCCGGTGTGGTCCTGGCTCCTTTTCCTGCCCGTGGTAGCCCTGGCCGTGGCCCTGTTGTGGAGCGTCATCGTCCGTTTGTGAGCGAAGGAGGGTTTCGCCTCAGTACATACGCCCGTCGCCGTTGGCGAGGGCAAGGAACAGACCTCCGCCGAACCCTTGGACGCCCAGTTCGCCACCGAGGGTGGCTCCCGTGCTATAAAGGTGGGTTTCGGCTCCGTACATACGCCCGTCGCCGTTGGCGAGGGCAAGGAACAGACCTCCGGCAAACGTGGAGTGAAGCTCCGGGATTGCATTCGCTTCGCGGCGGACGGATGAGGATCCCTCCGCTTCACTCTCCACCGGCCGCGTTGCGGTCGTACTAAAACCTTTGACGCCCAGTTCGCCACCGAGGGTGGCTCCCGTGCTATAAAGGGAGGGTTTCGCGTTGCGGATGCAGGTTTTTTATGATTACAACTGACCGTTTTGCTATATCGGCGAGGGACTCGTCGAAAGGCTGCAATTGGAAGCGGAATTGGAATTGCAGGTGAGTTTGGCCCCATTTGAACTGCATCCGGATGTGCCCTCCGCAGGGGCGGACGTTTCCGATCATCTGCAAATGTCCCCGGCCCAGTTGGAAAGGACGCAAAGCTACTTGCGGGGAAGGATGGCGGAGGCCGGCCTTTCCTATGCCGGGAACCGGCGGCTGATCTTCAACACCCACCGGGCTCTTTTGCTGAGCGAGTGGGCGCGGGAACGGGCGCCGGCCGAGGAGTGGGCACTCCACCGCCGCTTATATCAAGCCTATTTCGCCGATCAAGGCAACCTGGCCGACGCGGACGTCCTGCGGGAGGCCTGCGCCAAGGTGGGGCTGGCGGGCGACGCGGCCATGCGGCAGATGGATGATCCCCGGTACGAGCGGCGGTTGGCCGAGTACGGGGAAATGGCCCAAAGATTCGGGATCACGGGCGTGCCGGCCTTCGTCATCGACCAACGCTACAAGATCGTGGGCGCCCAGCCCCTGGAGGCCATGCTCGGGGCGCTGCGCCAAATCGCCGCCCAGGAGCGGTGAAGATTGCCCGTGCGATGGCGCAGCCTTAGGGCGCCGCCGCCGGGCCGCGGCTTTTTTGCCAAAGGGGCGTTCATTTGTTAAAATAACCGCAACAAGTTCAGAGGAGTTTGAAACCGATGTTGCGCCATCTTTTAAAAAGCAAAATCCACCGGGCCACCGTGACCGGCGCGGATCTGAATTACGTCGGGAGCATTTCCGTAGACCGGGAGTTGTTGGAACTGGCCGACATCTTGGAGTATGAACAGGTCCAGGTGGTCAACGTGACCACGGGGGCGCGCTTTGAAACCTACGCCATCCCGGCGCCTTCCGGTTCCGGCGTCGTCGCCCTGAACGGTGGGGCCGCCCGCCTGGGCCAGCCGGGCGACCTGGTGATCATTTTGGCCTATGCCTACCTTGGGCCGGAGGAAGTGACCGGCTTCCGGCCCAAGTTGGTTTTCGTTGGGGAGAAAAACCGGGTGGTGGAGAAGCCGCACGGTTGACGGCCACGGCTTGGTGAGGCGTCCACCGAAGGTGGTTACCCGGTTGTGGCTAAGGCAAACGGGAACGGCAATGCCGGAGAAAACCTCGAAAAGGAAGGGTTCGCATGAGCAAATTCGTGACGGCGGTGGCCGCCGCTCTCGCCGCCGGCGCCATCCTGGGGGGGTGCGGGACGGGCGTCTTTGTTTCTGCGCCGCGAGCCAACGGCACGCGGCCGGCGGTTTCCCAGGGGACGACAAAAACAAAAGAGCCAACCGGTGGCTTGCGGCAGGCCACCGGGGCCACCGGGGCGACCGGGCAACAAACCGCGGCGGCGCACTGTCGCTTTGCCGTGGCGGCGTCCGCCACGGCGCGGGTGAACCCGGCCGGCGTTGCCTTCGGCAACGGTTGTTTTGTGGCGCTGCAATCCGGCGGCAACATCCTGACCTCACGGGATAAGGCGCATTGGACGGTGGCGAATCTCGGTGTTCAACTCCATCTTGAGAAGATGAATCTCAATCTCACCGGCGTGGCCTACGGTGGGGGAACCTTCGTGGCGGTGGGCACCGAGTCGATCACCAACAACGGGGTTCGCGGCGTTGTCTTCACCTCACCGGACGGCGCCGACTGGACGGCGCACAATCCGCAAATTACCCCCCCGGGAGGACTGCCTGCGGCCCAAGCCGCCGAGAACGATTCGCAACTGGGGGCGGTGTCCTTCAGCAACGGACGTTTCATCGCGGTGGGAGGGGACTTCTCCCAGGGATTGATTCTGACGTCCACCGACGGCGGGGTGGCCTGGACGGAAACGCTGAAGGGTTTGGGCGGAGACGGCGGAAGCCTTCACTCCGTCGCCTACGGGAACGGACGCTACGTGGCCCTGGGAAACATCCTGGTGCAAAACGGCGTCGGCGGCAGCGCGGTGCTGACGTCGGCCGGCGGATCGACCTGGACGGCGGCCCCCGGTTGGAATCAGCGGACCATCGTGTCCGGCGGGGTCAGCTACGGCGCCGGACATTTCACCCTGACCGGGGTTGGCGGCGCCGTTTACACCTCGACCGACGGTCTGGACTGGACGGCCAATCAAAGCTGACCGGGGGCGGGGCATTTTTCCGTCTCCGGTTCTAATTATAGCCGTAACGCCGGTAGCAGTCCCGGCAGAGGAATAGGTCCCACCGGGAACGGCTTTCCCGACCATTTGCGCCGGGAATTCCTGCCTCGGAAACTAAGTGGTCAAAAACACAATTACGGTGACGTATTCTCCAGCCTGGACCCCGGGGTTAAGCTGCTAGTTTTCCAAAGTTACGCCCCAAATCAGAAAGC
>JAJZBP010000091.1 GCA_021798855.1 Bacillota bacterium | reverse complement strand
ATTTCGGCAAAAGGCACGCGCATTTTCCCCTGCTTGGCCAGGCGGGCGAAGGCGCGCCGCAGGGTTTCGGCGTCCTGGGCGGTGTAGCATTCCCGGTCCTCCAGGACCGAACCGTCGCCTCCGTCCGGACGGTCCGGCTCCCCTCCCTCCCGGTTGTAGAATTCCGGCAGGTAAAGCGCCTCGATCACACTCAGGTTCCTGGCCACCCGCCGGAAGAGGGCCTCCGGCGTCTCCACCACCTTGCCGTTTTCGTCCTTGGCCAGATACCTTTTCTTGAGGACGGTGAGGGCGTTCTCCCCCAGTTGCAGTTTCATCCTGTTCCCCTTTCCTTTTTCCGGTTCCGGCGTCTAGCCTTTTTCCAAACGCTCAACTTCCTCGCGAAACTCCCCGACGTCGGCGAATTGGCGGTAGACCGAGGCGAAGCGCACGTAGGCCACCTGGTCGATCCGCCGCAGTTCCTCCATCACCGCCTCGCCGACCATCCGGGAGGGCACTTCCCGTTCGCCCCTTTCCCGCAATCTCCTTTCCACTTTGGCCACGGCGTCCTCCAGGGTTTCCAAGGGCACCGGGCGCTTCTCGCAGGCGGTGGTCAACCCCCGGAGTAACTTCCCCCGGTTGAAGGGCTCCCGCCTACCATCTTTCTTATTCACCACCAAGGGCAAGTGTTGAATCCGCTCTTCGGTGATGAAACGTCGACCACACCCGGCGCATTCCCTCCGGCGCCGGGTGGCCTCGCCGCCCTCCGCCCGCCGGGAATCGTACACTCTGGTTTCCGGTTCGCCGCAAAAAGGACAATGCACCAGATCGCCCCCCTTCATTACCCCACATATTGCTGCCACGGACATGATTCAACGCTATATGTAGTATTTCCTGCTTTCTTTTGGGAATGGCGTGTTTTTTTCAGTGATCCCCCACCCCTTGAATATATGTGTGCATGTATATATAGTAATATCAAGATGAACACATACATCTTTTTGTCCGGAGACCACCTGCAGAAAACGGCCGACGACCTGCGCACCCTGGGTGATCCCGTTCGCCTGCGCATCCTGCAGACCCTGACGATCGACTGCCGCTCGGTGAGCGAGATCGTCGCCCAGGTCGCTCTCCCCCAGCCGCTCATCTCCCACCACCTGCGCATCCTGCGCGACCGCGGCTTCACGCGGGCCGAGCGGCGCGGGGCCTTCACCTTTTACTGACTGCTCGATCCGGCGATCTGGAAGATCGTCGAAGAATTTGCGGCCTGGGTGAAGCGATCGAGCGAACGACAGGCGCCGTGATTACTGAGGCGCCGGAGGAGGCGTGGAGATGTCCGAAGTCATGGGGCGGTTGATGTCCACGATGATGGGGAAAATGGTGTCCAAGCTGTCGGCTGAAGATGTGCGAGCAATGATGGGGGAGATGATGGGCCAAATTTTCGGCCGTATGGGGCCGGAGGAACGCGTCGCCTTCATGGGTTCGATGCTGGAGGTGTGCATCCCCAAGTTGACCGAGGGAATGGACCATCAGGGGAAGGGAAGGATCGTCCGCGAATTCCTGGAGATTCTCGGCCGGGTGGCCACGACGGATGGATAAACTCCGGCGCGTCAAAGACGCACCCGAAGGGAGGTGAGAGTGCTGTTTGCCGAATACGACCGTTTTTTCGCCGCCACTTACGGTGGCGAAAAAGGCGCCTTTGACCGCAAGACGGTGCACCTGATCGCCCTGGCCGCCTCCCTCGCGGCCGCCTGCGAACCGTGAGTGGCCTACTGCTTGGCAGTTGCCAAGGAGGAAAAGGCATCGGACCGCGAGATAGACCATACGGTGGCCATTGCCATGACCGTCGCCGCGACCAAATTGCGCAATATGGCCGATGCCGGTCAGGCCGGCGCCCAAAATCCCGAGGCGGAGGACACCGCCGGGACCGATTCCGCCGCCGTCGAATGCCAGGGGTGAAGCATCTGAAACCCCTTGGTCCAAGGGGCCCATCGCCGCCGCCAAGGAACCCGGTCGGGACCGAACCCCGGCCGGGTTTTCGCGTCTGACCGCCGGTGATTATGCCGGAAGGGGCGAGCAGGGATGCTTGACCGCGCAATTTTAAATGGCCAAAAACGGCAGTGGAGAAAATCCTTCGGAAAAAGGAGACCGCGCCTTTCAGCGCGGTCGGCCGGACTGTTTTCGCAAGAAACGTCGAAAACCTCAGGCTTTCTTGTTGAAGGTCCCCTTTTCCCCACACTGGGGACACTTCTGCGGTTTGCAGCGGGAATCCTTCTCGTACCCGCAGGAACACACCCATACGGCCAGCGCCCTCACCTCCTTGCTCCCTTTTCCAGTTCGCCGTCCGGCGGCGAAACCCTCCAAACTTGTCCGGCCGCCGCGCGCGGGCTCCCCCGCCGGTGACCCGCGTTCCAATTCCCTCCCACGCCAAGGTTCTGTTTGCCAAACTTGAGCGTATTTTTGTGTCAAAGGAGGAATGAGCGTGACGGAAGAATACCTCCTGCGCACCATGTCTTACCTGCGTTTTTTGTCCGCCGCCGTCGAGGCCACCGCCGCCGTGTGGATGCTGCGATCCCATCGGTTGGAGACGGCCGTGGGCATCAACGCCTCCCTTGGCCTGTTCGGCCCGACCATCTTCCTCTTGGTCAGCCTCCTCGGACTGGTTGGTTTGGCCGGCAAATTGCCCTTGGCCAAGTTGGCCCTGATCGGTGCCGGCGTTGGTTTGGTCTTTTTGGGAGCGTCCGTCAATTAAGAGCGTTGAAAAAGGTCCATATGTTCCATCTGCCGCCCGGTTTCCGCGGCCCGACGGCTGTGGCGCACGGTTTTTTCCCGGTCGCCGTTTTTCACGCATCTGGACCTTTTTGAACGTTCCTGTTTAGGTGGCGCTTTTTTTCAGCTTGGCATGATGTTCCGCATGGACCTTGGTCAAACAGTCGTTGCAGATGTAGGGTGCCTTCCCCTCCGGTTGGCGCATTTTCTCGTACTCCGGCTGCCACTTTTCCACCTTTTCCCCGTGACCGCAAACCATGCATTTTACCTCCAACCCACTCGCCCCCTTTCTTCTTATTATATCCAATTTGCCCGCGACCCTTTCATCCCATCAACCGGCCTTGGCCGCCACATCATCCAAATCGCGGTAGAAATCATCCGTCACCGCCAAGGCGTCCTCGGCTTTTTCCGGCCAACCGCACTTGCCCAGCACATCGGCCAAGGAATGCAGGATCGTGCGCACGTTTTTCCGAGTGGAGCCTTCACCCATCAACCCGACCCGCCAAATCTTCCCCCGTAATTCACCCAGGCCACCGCCGATTTCGATGCCCCAGTCCTTACGCAACCTACCGCGGACCTCCCCGTCATCGAATCCTTCCGGTATCCGGATCGGAACTATGGTCGGCAGGAAAAAGGCCTCGTCGCGGGACAACCCTTTCAACCCCAGAACCGCCAAACCACATCGCAAAGCCTGGCTGTTTTCACGATGGCGTTGGATCCTTTTCTCGAGCCCTTCCTCCTGTACCAAACGCAGCGCTTCCCGCAAAGCAAAGAGCATGGACACGGGGGCCGTATGATGGTAAAGGCGTCCGGAAGTCCAATAATCCTGAATCAGGGAAACGTCCAAGTACCAGCTTTGCACCTTGTGCCGCCGGTTGCGGATGGCTTCCTCCGCCCGCGGGTTGAAGGTGGCCGGAGCCAGTCCCGGCGGGCAGCTCAAGGCTTTTTGCGAACCGCTGTAACAAGCGTCCAATTCCCAGAAATCGGTTTCCAAGAGGCACCCTCCCAGAGATGCCGCCGCGTCAACCAGGATGAGGGCTCCTTGCTCGTGGGCCAACCGTCCGAGTTCGTCCAGCGGCTGCAGGATGCCGGTGGACGTTTCGCCCTGCACAACGGCCAGCAGTTTGGTTTTCTTTTCGCGCAGAGCCGTCGTCAAGTCGCCCGGATCGAGCGGACTGCCCCAGGGAGCGGCCACTTCCCGCACTTCAGCTCCCGCGCGCAGGGCCATCTCTCGCATTCTTTCGCCGAAAAAACCATTGATGCCGATGACCACCCGATCGCCCGGCTCCAGCAGGTTGACCAGGCAACTCTCCATCCCGGCGCTGCCGGTGCCGGAAAAGGCGATGGTCAGGGGGTTGGACGTCTTGAAAGTCAACCGCAGGAAACTCATCGTTTCTTGCATTATATTGATGAAGTCCGGATCAAGGTGCCCCAGCAGGGGCGAAGACAATGCCCGCAACACCCTGGAGTGGACGTTGCTGGGTCCCGGACCCAAGAGGATGCGTTCTTTTTTTCCTTCAATTTGCACTTGCCCCGCTCCTTGTCGCCTGGAATGTGGTGTTGCATAACGGAGCCAATTGTGCTTCCCAAGCCTTAATTATCAACCAAAAACGAGAAAAACTCAAGCTTTTTCCCGTTCCGCCCCTCCCAATTCCGCCAAGCTTTTCAGCTTTTCCTTGGCCGAGGTTGTCCCCACGATCAGCAGCAGGTCGCCGGCATTGATCTCCATGTCGGGACCGGGCGAATAGAATTCCTCACCGCCCCGCACGATGGCCATGACCGTGGCGTTGGTCTTGGTGCGCAGATCGGCGGCGGCCAAGGTGCTGCCGGCCAAGTCCGAATCTTCCCTGACCAACACCTCCTCCACGTTCTGCATGGTGGCGACGTTGTTGGAAACATAATGGAGCATCTTGCCCAAGACGTCTTGGACGCGCGCATCCACCTTTTGCCGTTCGGCCAGGAGTTGGAACATCTCCCCCTGGAGATCCCCCAGGATGGTCTTGAGTTGGAACTCCTCCAGGTATTTGGACGCCGCCTGCGCGGAAAGCACCATTATCCCCGCACCGGCCACCGCCTTGACCACTCCGCGGTTGTGCAAGAGCGCGATGGCCCGCCGGATGGTTTCCGGAGAAACCTTGTGCAGACCGGCCAGGGTCGAGCGCCCGGACAGTTTTTCCCCCTCCAGGTATTCCCGGTTGGCGATGCGATTGGCTATGCCGATGGCCACCTCTTCATAACGTGACAACCCCGATTTTTTTCGCCTTCCCAAACCTCGCCTTTTCCTCCTCCTTGGATGAAATGATCCTTGCCGCGGCCGGCGGGCCGGCGTTTTCCGCCCACCGTGGAGACGGCATCACCTTTCCTTCCCGCAGCGGCGCCGTCCGGCGGTGCCGGATGATTTACTAATTCGGGTTCTCATCCGTTTTTCCTCCACGGTTACGGAGCCGTCCCCCGCCCTCGCCGTGAGCGTTTGGGGGTGGACGACGTCCAACCCGCCCGCGGTCCCGTTTGCCCCTGCCGGTTAGGGCCAGGAGCCTCTCCACTTCGGCCTCATTCAACGCCCTCCGGGCGCCCGGCGGCAAATTGCCCAATTCGAGTGGACCGATCCCGGTACGCATGAGGCGAGTCACCCGTTGCCCGCAACCGGCCAGCATCCTGCGGATTTCCCGCTTGCGTCCTTCCCGCATCTTTAGTTCCAGGAGACTGCCAAGCGGCGTGGCCGCCACCAGACGAACCGATGCCGGGATCGCCGGCCCATCGTCGAGCACGACCCCGTGACGCACTTGGGCCACAACCTCCGGACGGATCTTTCCCGCGACCCACACCCGGTATTGCTTAACCACGCCGAAGCGGGGATGGGTGAGGAGGTGGGCCGCGTCGCCGTCGTTGGTCAGGAGCAGGAGGCCCTCACTGTCGGCGTCCAATCTCCCCACGGGAAAAACCCTCTGGGGAAGGTCGCTGAAATAGGCATTCAGACACTTCCTGCCCTGAGGGTCGTCCAGGGTGGTCACAACGCCGAAAGGCTTATGGAAAAG
Organism: Bacillota bacterium; assembly: GCA_021798855.1. Classification (GTDB taxonomy): domain Bacteria; phylum Bacillota; class Sulfobacillia; order JAJZIM01; family JAJZBP01; genus JAJZBP01. The sequence continues at coordinate 2,302 of JAJZBP010000091.1, read as the reverse complement.
ATAATAAACCTTCTTTTGCCCCGGCGCAATTTCCCGCCCGTCAACCGTTACCGTTTCCTCGCGGCCCACGCGATACCCGGGCAGGGAAACCACCGCACCATTCACCCTAACCCGCCCGGCCTGAATGAGAACGGCGCTGTGACGCCTGGAAGCCACCCCGGCCTTGGCCAAAAACACCTGCAACCGTTCCCCGCCGCCCTCCGTAAAACGCCCCCCCATACCGGTGATTCAGCCGAAAAACCACCGGCAAATGATGACCGAACCGACCATCCCGGCCAGATCGCCCAGCAGCCCCACCGGTAGGGCATAGCTGAATTTACGGATTCCCACCGACCCGAAATAAATGCTCAGGATGTAAAAAGTGGTGTCCGTGGAGCCCTGCACGGTGGAAGCGAGTCTGCCGGCCAAAGAATCGGGCCCATGAACCCGCAGCACATCCGCCAAGAGCGCCAGGGAGGCGTTTCCAGATATGGGACGCACCAGCATCAATGGGATGACCACGCCGGGAACGCCGGTTGCTTCCAGCGGGTAACGCAAACCGTTGGTGAGCATCAGGAAGGCTCCGGAGTCGCGGAAGATCCCCACCGCCACGAATATGGCCAGACTGTAGGGAAGAATACGCCACGCCAAACGCAAACCCTCCTCGGCTCCCTCGACGAAGGTCTCAAATACCGGCACCTTCTTCCAATAACCGTAAAGGGGAATTAACCCCAGCAGGGCCGGCACCAACCAGATTGACCACTCGGACAAAGCGGTGAACATTCAGGTTTCCACCCTCTTTAGCCTCTGACGCCGCCGGAAAAAACGGTCGAGAGTCAGGGCCACCACGGTGGAACACAAGGTGGCCAAAATGGTCGTGACCACTATTTCCGTCGGGTTGCTCGACTTGGTCATGGTCCGCAGGGCGATGACCGTCGTCGGCACCAGGGTGATGCTCGTGGTGTTGATCGCCAAAAACGTGCACATGGAGGGTGTGGCGGTGTCCGGCCTGGGATTCAGCTGTTGCAGTTCGCGCATGGCCCGCAAACCGAAGGGAGTGGCCGCTCCCCCCACCCCCAGGAGGTTTGCGCTGATGTTCATCAACATGGAACCCATGGCCGGATGGTCCCGCGGCACTTCGGGGAATACCAGTTGCACCACCGGCGCCAAAACACGGGCCAACGCCGCGACCATGCCGGACCGTTCGGCGATCCGCATGATGCCGGTCCAAAAAGCCATAATCCCGGCGAGGTCGATGGCCAATTCCACCGCTCCCTTGGTCGAAACGGCCACCGTCTGACTGATCGCCTGCGGATTCCCCTGGGCGGCGGCCACCACCACTCCCGCCGCCACCAACACCAACCAGATCAAGTTGACCACTGCGCCGCCTCCCGCTGAAAGCCTATGCGGTCGCCGGCAGGTAAATGATGAACTCAACCGCCACCTAACCCGCTTTGCAGGTTGAGGTGGGGGTTTCCGGGATCGCTCCCGAAAGTTCCCGGATCATCGACCGCCGCGCCGCGGGCTTTTGGCTCTTGGCGTCTTGCGCAATCTCCCCAGGCGTAACTTCGGACCGTTCCGGCCCTGGTTTCCTAAAAATGCCCGTTGACTTGCGGGGTTTCCCCAGCGGTTCGCCGGAAAGGACTTTTTTGACGCCCCGGTGGGCTTTTGACCACGGCGGCATTGTGATCGGCGTTGTCCCGGTGTCCACCGCGTAGGCAGCAACACTCAGCCTGTGACGGCCGGTTGCCGGGGTGAATGTGCCCGCAGGCGGCACACTCTGTGTGAACTGTAAGCCGGGGGAACCATGACGACCAACTTGCCGACGCGAAGCGCCTTGTAACGAGTGAACGCGACGACCCGACCCCAAGCGGAGGCCAGAATGCTTCTGTTCAGCCCGGCCTTGCGCCGGGCACCGTTTTTGAGCCACTTGCCGTTCTCGTCTTGCTCGGCCCTGGGCCTCCTGGTCATGTTCTTGACTTTAAGGTCCTCAAACACGATCAGGTTGACGTTTTCCGTGGCGAAAGAGACAAACCATTGCCCGCCCTCAACGGAAACGTGGATAGAAACCGGGATTTGGTGCATCCGGTGAGCTTCGTAAACCAGTTCCCCAACCGGGAACTTGGGTGTGCCGACAACCAGGCGGTAGCCGGTGATCTCGCCGGTCTTCGGGTCGATTTTCGGGATGAAATCAAAAAGCTCATTGGTCAGCCAAAGAAACCGCCTGCCGGCACCGGTCTTGAACTTCGGCCGGCCGCCAAGACCTTTAAAAAACCGAGAGTAGGCTTGCCGCCAAAGCACGGCGCCGTTTCGAAGAACCTGG
>JAJZBP010000090.1 GCA_021798855.1 Bacillota bacterium | reverse complement strand
TGAGCAAAAAACGCACCGCCTTTTCCGTTGTCTTAGGGAAAATTCGCCGCGTCGGACTATCTTTCCTTTATGTAAATTGCGGCATTGAGACCGGTAAGAAAAAGGATGGCCCCCGCTACGCGGGGGCCATCCTTTTTCTTTAGGAAGGTGGCAACAACGATGTCTCCAAAACCTGATCCATATCCTCGGCCAAAATGAAATGGATTTTCCGCCGCACGTTGGCCGGAATTTCCTCCAAATCCGCCTTGTTCTCCTTGGGGATGACCATGGTGGTGATGCCGGCCCGGTGGGCGGCCAGCACTTTTTCCTTCAGGCCGCCGATGGGCAGGACGCGCCCGCGCAGGGTGATCTCTCCGGTCATGGCCACCTCCCGGCGCACCGGACGCCGGCTCAGGGCCGACACGAGCGCCGTGGCCATGGTGATCCCGGCCGACGGTCCTTCCTTGGGCGTCGCACCCTCGGGCACGTGGACGTGGATGTCGTATTTCTCGTAGAAGTCCTCGTCGATGCCGAACTTGGCCGCTCGCGAGCGGATGTAGCTGAATCCGGCCTGGGCCGACTCCCGCATCACCTCTCCCAATTTCCCGGTGAGCAGGAGGTTGCCCTTGCCCTTCATCAGGGTGACCTCGATGGGCGCCACGTCCCCACCCGTCTCCGTCCAATAAACGGCGGTGGCCACCCCGATCTCGCTTTCCTTTTCGGCCAAGCCGTAATGGAAAATGGACGGTCCAAGGTAGCGGTGCAGGTTGGCCGTCGTCACCTTCACCAACCCGTTCTCCTCTTTCATCACCAACTCCTTGGCCACCTTGCGGGCGATGGTCGCCAAGCTGCGCTCCAGGCCACGCACGCCGGCCTCCCTGGTGTACTCCTTGATCAAAGCCTCCAGGGTGCCTTTGGAAACCTCCAGATCCTTTTCCCCCAAACCGTGTTCCGTCAGCACTTTGGGCAGGAGATGCCCCCGGGCGATGCCCAGTTTCTCTTCCTCGGTGTAACCGGGAAGGGTGATGATCTCCATGCGGTCCAAAAGCGGTCGGGGAAGGTTGTACATCCCGTTGGCCGTGGTGATAAACATGACTTTTGAAAGATCGAAAAGCACTTCGATATAATGGTCGCTGAAGTTCACGTTCTGTTCCGGATCCAAGACCTCCATGAGGGCCGCCGCCGGGTCGCCGCGGAAGTCGGCGCTCATCTTGTCGATCTCGTCCAGCAGGAAGACCGGATTTTTGCTCTTGGCCTGCCGCAGTCCCTGGATGATCCTGCCGGGCATGGCCCCGACATAGGTGCGCCGGTGCCCGCGGATCTCCGCCTCGTCCCGCACCCCGCCCAGGGAAATCCGCACGAAGTTGCGGTTGAGCGCCTTGGCAATCGATTTCCCCAAAGAGGTCTTGCCGACTCCCGGCGGCCCAACCAGGCAGAGGATCGGCCCCTTTATGTGGGGCACCAACTTGCGGATGGCCAAGAACTCCAGGATCCGCTCCTTGACCTTCTTCAGCCCGTAATGCTCCTCCTCCAGGATGGCTTCGGCGGCCTCCAGATCGATGCGCTCTTCCGTTTCCTGGTTCCAGGGCAAAGCCAGGATCCAATCCAGGTAGCTCCTGACCACCACCGCCTCGGCGCTCATCGGCGGCATCTTCTCCAGGCGCTCCACTTCCCGCATCACTTTCTCCCTGGCCTCGTCCGGAAGTTCCAGTTCTTCCACCTTTTCCCGCAGGTCGTCCGTTTCGCCGCTCCGGTCGTCACGCTCACCCAGTTCGCGCTGAATGGCTTTCAGTTGTTCCCGCAGATAATATTCGCGCTGGGTTTTTTCCATCTGCTTGCGCACCCGGACGTTGATTTTCCGTTCCAACTCCAGCAGTTCCAGTTGCCGCGTCAGGATCAGGTGGACCTTCTCCAGGCGTTCACGGATCCCGAAGGCCTCCAGGACCTCTTGTTTTTCGTCCGTCCGCAGGTCAAGGTGGGTGACGATGGTATCGGCCAGCCTGCCCGGTTCATCGATGTTGATGCTGATCAGAGCCTCGGGCGGCATCTTTTTGCTGACCTTCATGTATTGTTCATACTGGTGGACCAGACTGCGCACCAACGCCTCGACTTCGGTTCCGTCTTCGGGAACTTCCTCCAGCAATTCAACCTCCACCTGAAAGTGAGGGTCATCGGTGGTAAAGGCAACGATCTTGGCGCGGGAAACTCCCTCGACGACCGCCTTCATGGTTCCCCCGGGCAGCTTGATCACCTGCTTGACCTCGGCCAGCGTCCCCACCTCGTAAATGTCCGCGGGGCCGGGGTGATCATTGCGCAGCTCTTTTTGACTGGCGAAAATGATCCGCCGGTCCCGCAGCATACTGCTTTCCAGGGCACTGATGGATTTCTCCCGGCCCACCTCCAAGGGGACAACCAACCCGGGAAAAACCAACACCCCGCGCAGGGGTAAGAGCGGGTAAATTTCGGTCATGGCTGCTACCTCCCCTTGCGGAAAACTGTATACCGTCATTTTATAAAACCTCAATAAAAAAAGAAAGGCCAGTTTATGTCAGCCTGGCCGGTAATCTTCCTCTGATCTTCTCAACCGCCCAGCCCGGAGGCACTGGCCGGCAATTCCGCCGGCACTTCGAGCGGTACGAACGTCGCTTGCTCTTTGACGCGTTCGACCAGAATGGCCTCCCGGAAAATCTCCTCCAAGTCGGTCACCGGTATAACCTGGATACCGTCCACCGCACGAAAAATCTCTTGCCAATTGTCCTTGGGGATCAGGACTTTCTTCAGCCCCGCCTGGACGGCGGCGTCGATTTTGGCCTTCACTCCGCCGACCGGCCTGACCAGACCACGGATGGAGATTTCCCCGGTCATGGCCACCTGGTTGTCCACCGGGCGATTCGTCACCGCCGAGTAAACGGCCGTGGCGATGGCCGTTCCCGCCGATGGCCCCTCCACCGGTACGCCACCCGGAAAGTTGACGTGTAGGTCATAGTCCCGGACGTCCACGTCCAGATGGCGGCGCAACACCGTCATCACGTTCTCCACGGAAGACCTGGCCGTGCTTTTCCGCCGCATGGACCTCCCGCCCAAGCCCTTCATTTCTTCCTCTTCGATCACCCCGGTGACGTTCAATCTCCCGGCTCCCTTGGTCACCCGGTGGGCGGTCACCTCCACCTCCAGCAGCAACCCTTCGCTGGGACCGGCCACCGCCAGGCCATTGACCACCCCGCATTGGGGACGGTCGCCGGCTTTTCCTCTGGGTCGGGGCGCATACTGACCGGTGTTGATGATCCACTCGATGTCCTCCAACTTGATCTGAACCCGCTGGCCGCGGCTCAGGGAGAAACCGGCCGCCAATTGGACCATATTCACCGCTTCCCGGCCGCTTCCCGCGTAGCGTTTAATCAAGTCCAGGGCCTCCGGCGTCACGCTGCCGCCGATTTTTCCGGCGGCGTTTTCGGCGATGCGTCCCACCTCCTCCGCATTCAGGGGACGGAAGAAGATCTCCAGGCAGCGGGAACGCAGGGCCGGCGCGATTTCCTGAGCCAGGCGAGTCGTCGCCCCCACCAGGCGGAAATCGGCAGGCAGGCCGTTTTCGAAAATGTCCTGGATGTGCCGCGGAATGTTGGGATCCTCCGGAGTGTAATAGGCGCTCTCCAAGAAGACCTTGCGATCCTCCAAGACCTTGAGCAGTTTGTTCATTTGGGTCGGATGCAGTTCCCCGATTTCATCGATGAAGAGGATGCCCCCGTGGGCTTTGGTTACCGCCCCCGGTTTGGGTTGGGGGATGCCGGCCACTCCCATCGCCCCGGCCCCCTGATAGATCGGATCGTGAACCGAACCGATCAGCGGATCGGCGATTCCCCGTTCGTCGAATCGGGTGACCGTGGCGTCGATCTCGGTGAACTTGGCGCTTTCGCGGAAAGGCGAAAGCGGGTTGCCCTTGGCTTCCTCCAGCACGAGACGCGCCGCCGCCGTTTTGCCGATCCCCGGTGGCCCGTAAATGATCACGTGTTGGGGATTGGGTCCGCACAGGGCCGCCCGTAACGTGCGAATCCCCTCGGCTTGCCCGATGATTTCCTCCATGTGGGTGGGCCGGGTTTTCTCCGAAAGCGGAGGGGTGAGGGAAACTTCCCGCAGACGCCGGATCTTGTCCAACTCCTTGCGTGATTCCCGTTCCACGGCGCTCTTGTTTCCCCGTTGGCTTTTCAACAGGGTCCAGACGTAGAGTCCCACCACCAAGGCCAAAACCAATTGGATAACCGTGTAGACGCCCGCCGTTAGGCTCATGTTCTGCTTGCCTCCTGGGTTGCGAATGGATGCGGGGAAACTCGGGGGTCGAGGGTTGGAAGCCGCGCGATCTGAAAGGAGCCGGTACGGGGGAGCCGACGGTTGCCGTGACGAAAGCGGCTGTGGTTGCAGGGCCGTGTTTAGAGTATTGTTCCTTCCGTCTCCTTTTTTAATGCCGTCGGCGCCACGTGGTTTGAAGGAAGGCGAAGCGGTTTTAGGCTGTGGTGGAAGAAAGGACAAAAAAAAGAGCCGGTTTGAACCGCCTCTTTTCGCGCCTTTCCCGGACCATGGATTTCACGCCGTCTCTTCCTGTTTCTTGCGCAACTGTTTACGCTCCGTCGCCACCAGCAACGGCTCTTCCCGTTTCAGGGCCACGTCCTTGGTGACCACGCACTTGGAAATGTCGTTGCGGGAGGGCAGTTCGTACATCACGTTCAACATCAGATCCTCGATGATCGCCCGCAGACCCCGCGCCCCGGTGTTGCGGGTCAAGGCCTGCTTGGCGATGACCCGAATGGCGTCATCCTTGAATTCCAGGTTAACCCCATCAATTTCGAACAATTTCTGGTATTGCTTGATCAGGGCATTGCGGGGTTCCAAAAGGATCCGCACCAGGGATTCCTCGTCCAGGGCATCCAGAGTGACGATGACCGGCATCCTCCCGACGAATTCCGGAATCAGCCCGAATTTCAATAGATCCTCCGGCAGGATCTGCGCCAGAATCTCGCCGATCTTCTGTTCCTGCTTGCCCTTGATTTCGGCGCCGAAACCCATCCCCTTCTTGCCGCTACGGTTTTGGATGATCTTCTCGATCCCGTCAAAAGCCCCGCCGCAGATGAAGAGGATGTTGGTGGTGTCGATCTGGATGAACTCCTGGTGAGGGTGCTTGCGCCCTCCCTGAGGCGGCACACTGGCCACCGTGCCCTCCAGGATCTTCAAGAGGGCCTGTTGCACGCCTTCACCGGAGACGTCTCGGGTGATCGAGGGATTCTCGGACTTGCGGGCAATCTTGTCGACTTCGTCGATGTAGACGATACCCTTCTCGGCCTTTTCAATATCGTAGTCGGCCGCCTGGATCAGTTTGAGCAGGATATTCTCCACGTCTTCTCCAACATAACCGGCCTCGGTGAGAGACGTCGCATCGGCCACGGCGAAAGGCACGTTCAGTATCCGCGCCAAGGTTTGGGCCAGCAGCGTCTTGCCGCAACCCGTCGGCCCCAGCATAACGATGTTGGACTTTTGCAGTTCGACGTCATCCAGTTTCCCGCCCATGTTGATCCGCTTGTAATGATTGTAAACGGCCACCGCCAGGGTTTGCTTCGCCCGCTCCTGACCGATGACGTACTGGTCCAACACATGCTTGATTTCCTTGGGCTTGGGAACATCCTTGAGTTCGAAGTCTACATCTTCGTTCAATTCCTCATCGATGATCTCACTGCAAAGTTCAATACACTCGTCACAGATGTATACACCAGGCCCCGCAATTAAACGCTTGACCTGATCCTGAAACTTGCCGCAAAAGGAACACTTCAGTTGCCCCTTGTCGTCCGTGAACTTGAACATTTCCACCGCACCTCCCCGTTGGCCAGTTCGTCCCGCTCGCCCACAATCCGCTATTGAGGCAGTTTGCCCTCCATGATCGCGTCCACCAGCCCGTAAATCTTGGCCTCTTCCGCCGACATGAAGTAATCCTTTTCCGTGTCCCGCATGATCTCGTCGAAGTCTTTCCCCGTATGCAAAGCCAGGATGCGGCTGGTGGTCTCCCGCGCCTTCAGCAATTCGCGGGTGTATATTTCCACATCGGTGGCCTTCCCCCCGATTCCTCCCACCGCCGCCTGATGGATCATCACCCTGGAATGGGGCAGGGCGAATCGCTTACCCTTGGTTCCCCCAGCCAAAAGGATGGCCGCCATGCTGGAAGCTGAACCGACGCAGATGGTGGAGACGGCAGGCTTGATATATTGCATCGTATCATAGATCCCCAACCCTGCGTCAATAGAACCTCCCGGTGAATTAATATATATGTGGACATCTTTGTCCGGGTCTTCGCTCTCCAAAAAGAGGAGTTGGGCGACGATCAGGTTGGCCATGGCGTCATCCACCTGGGTCCCCAGGAAAATGATCCGATCCTTGAGGAGGCGGGAATAGATGTCGTAAGCCCTTTCCCCGCGGTTCGTTTGTTCGACCACCATCGGCACCAAGTAACTCAAATTTATTATGCCCCTTCCCGCCCCGCCGCTATTCGCTCCCCGCCGTCCTCCATCCCAACGTGCTCCAACAGAAAAACCAGAGCCTTGTCGCGAAGGATCATTTGCCGCAGATCCTTCAGATGTTCTTCCCCCAACTTTCCCCTCCACCACTCCGGCGGTTTTCCGGTTTCTTTGGCCCACGCCTGGAGTTGCATCTCCAATTCGGCCGCCGAAACTTCCATTTTCTCCGCCGCCGCCACCGCCTCGAGGGACAGATCCCGCCGCAGCTTGAGTTCTTCGTCAGCACGGAGGCGGCGTCTCAATTCCTCCCGGTCATCCGGCGGATTCCGCCTTTCCTGTCGCAATTTCCCCAGCAAATTCTCCAGGGCATCCGCGGTGCGCCGCTCCAGGAGACCCGGCGAAATGTGCATTTCGGCCAAGGCAACCAGAGCGTCAAGCACCTGCCGCTCCCGTTCCTCGCGCCGCATGAACTCCCTCTTCCTCTTTATGGTATTCTCCAAGGAAGCCCTCAATTCCTGCAGCGAGCCGTAGGGTCCCATCTGACGAGCCAATTCGTCATCCAGGGGAGGCAGTTCTTTCCGCTTGACCGACCTGATTCTGGCCCGACAAACTTTAAACCCTCCATCACTCTCCGGAACGGTGGCTTCCCGTTCATCGCCTTCCTCAGCCCCCAGAATGGCTTCCCGCAATTCCGTAGTCATCATGGCAACGTCGGCCAACGCATTGTCCGCCGATTCCTCCGCCACCAGTTTCCCCTCCCGGAAAATCTCCAGATCTAAAAAGACGAAAGAATCTCCCTGCACTTTTTCGCCTTCCGCCGGGGCCAGTTCCGCTCTGCTCTCACGCAGGCGCTCCAGCGCCTGTTCGATTTCCTCCTCGCTGACGGTGGTCGTCACAACCGACCCCAACGAGATTTGCCGGTAATCTCCCAACCTGACTTCGGGCCGCTTGAGCACTTTCACCGTCAGGGACAACCCGCCGTCCCAGTTCAGGTCGGCAACCTCAGGATTCTCAAAAGCCTCAACTCCGGCTTGGTCCATCGCCCGCCGCACCACTTCGGGCAACAGGTTGTCCAGGGTTTCGGAACGTACAGCCGCCACTCCAAAAGTTCTCTCCACCACGTTCAGGGGGGCCTTCCCCCGACGGAACCCCGGAATAATCCTTTTCTGGCTCAACAGACGAGCGGCTTTCTCCTTGGCCACCCTGACTTCGGTCTCCTCAACCTCGACTTTCAAGGTGGCTTCTCCCGCATCCGGGAGTTCAACTTGAACCTGCAAAACACATCCTCCTGTTCGGCCCCATCTGGCACCTGCGGCACCCAAGTAGACTTCAAAACCCCGCATTAGAACACAAAAGAGGGTTGGACTACCCTCTTCAACTTGTGGTCCCATGGACTGAGACCTGCTCCCGACGGCACCTGCAGGCAAAACTGAAATCGACGCCGGCGGGGTAAATAAACCTTGGTGCGGGCGGAGAGAATCGAACTCTCACGGTCTCCCATGGGATCCTAAATCCCACGCGTCTGCCAGTTCCGCCACGCCCGCAAAACTTTGGTGGGCCATGATGGACTCGAACCATCGACCCCACGCTTAAAAGGCGCGTGCTCTACCGACTGAGCTAATGGCCCAAAATCTGGATATCCGGCAAAAAAGGCCTTCACACAA
>JAJZBP010000089.1 GCA_021798855.1 Bacillota bacterium | reverse complement strand
TGAAGACGGCCTGAATCCCCAAAATAGATGGTTGCCATGTTTTACCTTTTTGTCACCCCATTGACACCGCCCAACAGGTTATGCCCTTTATTCACCCTCCCGGCAGGAAAGGAACTTAAGTTTTCAGGTCAGCTTTTATACTTGGTTTAGCCAAATTTATGGTGACTGGTCGGGATCCTAACCCAATCAGATCCCTTTCTCATCACCACTTGCGACATTCAGGTTGAATCAAGTCTTCTAAACACAAACTGCGGCTTGCCTCCCCTTAAAGGAAGCCAGTCGCAGCAAGGATTTCTTTTGGTGACCCCACCGGGATTCGAACCCGGGTTTCCACCTTGAAAGGGTGATGTCCTAGGCCACTAGACCATGGGGCCAAACGCATAACGGCAAAAAAGGCCCGAAACCGGGTAAGTTTTTCACCAACAGCTTGCAGCATTTGGTGGGCGTAGTAGGGCTCGAACCTACGACCCGCTGATTAAGAGTCAGCTGCTCTACCAACTGAGCTATACGCCCGCTTCCGCGTCTTTGCCTGGATACCTCACCCCGCGCCAGCCTCATCTGCCTTCGCGGGAATGGTAGCGGCGGCTGGACTCGAACCAGCGACCGTACGGGTATGAACCGTATGCTCTGACCAACTGAGCTACGCCGCCGTTGCGCTTTCGGCAAGTTACAAAATTAAACGGCTCCCGTGCCGCTTAATGCTTGATTGGTTGCGGGGGCAGGATTTGAACCTGCGACCTTCGGGTTATGAGCCCGACGAGCTACCTGGCTGCTCCACCCCGCGCCGTCCTGCTGTCCACCCGCTCTTGCGGGGCAAAGTGTATTATATCCACTTCCCCCAAGCCTGTCAATTCGCATTTGCAAATTTACAAACCATTCCGGCCCTTACCCAGTCCGCGCCGGCCCCGCCGGCCCCGATCCACACCTTGGCCTTTAGCCATTCTTTACCCCGCCGCCTTAGCGACCGCGTCGCCGGCAGCCTGGCTCACCTCGTCAACCGCCCGGCGCAAAAGCTCCTCGTCCCCGGGCAAACCACCCCGCACCAAACGCAACGCATCTTCCAAACCGCCCAGGGCCAGAACCGCTCTCGCCCTTTCCACCACCCCCGTCAATCTCACCTCACCGCCGGGATGCCGGCACTGGGGACAGGCCAAGACGACCACACCGGTGGCCCCCGCCACCAAATATTCCACCAAAGCCTCGGCGGAAACTCCGCAGGCGTTGGGCAGGGACACCATAACGGCCCCTTGGATCGCCGCTTCCGACCATGCTTCGACCGCCGTCAGCGCACTCTGGCAGGCCAGAACAGCCACCTTCCCAGCCACCCGGGCAACCGCTCCCATCCCCGACGCCCCGGTCTCCCCCTCCGCCCAGTAACCGACCCGAATGGCTTCTCCCGGGCATTCCGCCGCGCAGAAGTTGCAAGACTGGCATCCCTCCGCCGGCATCGAGGCCACCGCCCCCACCAGCGGCACTCCGTATGGACACACTCGCAGGCAGGTCAGGCAAGCCGCACACTTCGCCGCGTCCACCTCCGCCCCCAAGCCGCAACGCAGGCAGCGGTTCGCCTCCCGCATGGCCTCCGCCTCACCCAACCCCAGTTCGAAAGGTTCCCAGCCGCCGCGGCGCACCTCCCCAGGAACCTCCGGCATCACGACCCGCGCCTGGGTCGGGATGCGCTCTCTCACCCAATTTGGGAGCGGCCCGATGGCCGCTGTTTCGGCGGGGAGCTCCATCCTCTCCCCGAGATGGTTGCGGATGACCAAAGCCGCCCGCTGACCGTGAGCCACCGCCCTGATGGCCGCCCCCGGCCCCTGAGCCAACTCGCCGCAAGCAAAAATCCCCGTCCGGCTGGTGGTCAACTTTTCCCGGTCCACCACCATTTGTCCCCGGTCGTTGATCTCAATCCCCGAACCGTCCAAGAAGGCCAGGTCCGCCGTCTGGCCGATGGCCAGAATCACCGTCTCGGCGGGCAGGAACCGCCGTTCATCTTCGTCGAAGGTGGGAGCAAACCGCCCGTCCGCCGCATAGAGGCTGCGAACCCGCTTGACCTCCAAACCCTGCAACCGCCCGTCCTCGGAAAGCTGGAAGCGGTGCGGCCCCCAACCGGGATGAAGGATCACCCCTTCTTCCACGGCCTCCGTGATCTCCCAGGAGTGAGCCGGCATCTGCCCCCTCTCTTCCAGACTGACGCATTGAACCTCCTCCGCTCCCAGTCGGACCGACGTCCTGGCCGTATCCATGGCCACGTCGCCCCCGCCCACCACCAGCACTCGCTTGCCCAACTTGGGACGTCCCCCCATGGCGACTTCACGCAGGAAACTCATGGTTCCCAGCACATTTTCGTTGTCCCCACCGGGAAGGTCCAACCGCCGGCTTTCGCATAATCCAACTGCGACGAGGACGGCCGCGAAGTCCCGCCGCAACTCCTCCCAGGAAACGTCGACCCCGACCTCCACTCCAGTCCGGGCTTCCACCCCCAAGGCCAGAATATCCGCAATATCTTGCGCCAGGCCCTTCCGGTCCAAGCGATAAGGCGGTATGGTCTGGCTCAATTGCCCCCCCAAGGTGGTGGCGCGCTCAAACACAGTTACCCGGTAACCGGCCTCGGCCAAGTCGTGAGCCGCCGTCATACCCGCAGGACCGGAGCCGATGACGGCCACCCGCAGTTTCGACTTCGTCGGGTTTGCCGGCTGGGGCTGCCCCACGCCGCGTCCTTTTTCCAGGGCAAACCCCTTCAAATAGCGGATGGCGATGGGCGCCTCCACCTGACCACGGCGGCAGGCTTCCTCACAGGGATGGGAACACACCCAAGCACATACCGTGGCGAAGGGATTGCGCTCACGAATCAGGCGACCAGCCGCCGGATAATCACCGCGGGCGATGGCCCGCACGTACCCGCGCGCGTCGGTGCGCACGGGGCAGGCATGATTACAAGGCGGACTCCCCAGCTCCTCCATCAAGGCATTACCTCCAGGCGCAATGGTTTTGTTTCAACTTACGGTCCAAACCGGGACGGCGCAACACAGAAGCCGCAGAGGTATTCCCCCGGAAATAAAGGACCATATCTGGTGCCGGAGACCGGGATCGAACCGGTACGGGCTTTACGTCCCGAGGGATTTTAAGTCCCTTGCGTCTGCCAGTTCCGCCACTCCGGCACGTTCCGATCTTAACGTTACGGTCTTGGCTTTGTCAACAAGCGGTACATCTTTGGAGGGAAACCCACCCAAGCCACCGAATTATTCACAGGACAAGAAAATACTCCATGAAAGGACTCTTGCTCCGTGGCGGATCTGGGACGACGGGCGTGGCGCCCGGTGGCCTGTTATTTGTTGTTCGCCGGCGCCTGGATTTTCCTTTCCACCCCCGCCCTGGATCTCCTGACCCCCTCCGCCACCTGGCGCAGCAACGTGGAGATCCTCAAGGGCTTTGGCTTTGTCCTGGTCACCTCTTTGCTCCTCTACCGTTTGATCCTGGGAGAGTTGCGACGCTTGGATGCGGTCCGCCGGCACACCGAAGAGCTGAAGAGCGTCCTGCAGACCCTGACCGAAGTCAACCAGTTGATCGTCCGTGAGCGGAACCCCGACCAACTCTTCCAGGGTATTTGCGACATCCTGGTAAAAAACCGCAACTATCCCCTGGCCTGGGTCGGCCTCCTGGACGAGAAAACCCGGCGGGTCGTCCCGGTGGCCAGCGCCGGCACCGGAGAAAGTTTCCTGCGGGAAATCACCGCCACCTGGGGCGACAATGCAACCATCGGGCTCGGCCCCGTCGGCAGGGCCGCCGGCACCGGCGCCCCGGTCATCCTAAACGAAAACACCCAGGACGCGGATTACGCGCCATGGTTGGAGAAGGTCCAGCGCCACGGTTATGCCGCGTCCGCCGCCTTCCCCCTCAGGAACCCGGACGGAACATACGGCATCCTCTCCGTCTACTCCGCCCACGCGGATGCTTTTTCGCCCGACGAGGTCGCCCTTCTCGGAGAAATGACCGACGATGTGGACTTCGCCGTGCGCAATAGCCGCGAGGAACAAAAGCGCCAGGAAGCCGAAGACCTGGTGCGCCTGCAGGCCGAACGCCTGGAAGATCTGGCCAGACGCGATCCGGTCACCGGCCTTTACAACCGCCTCCATTTCGGAAAACTGCTGGGCCAAGCCTGCCAAAGCGGGCAGAATCCCACCGGTTTTTCCCTTCTCGGTTTCGCCCTGATCCGTTTCCCCGAAGTCAACGCCGTTCACGGCTACGGCATGGGCGATCAGGTTTTGACCGCCGTTGGCGAACGACTGCGGCGAAACCTCGCCGACGACTGGGTGGCCGCTCGTATCGGCGGCTTTCGCTTCGCGATTCTGCTCCCGGCCACCGGGCCGGAAAAAGCCCTGGCCCAAGCCACCTCACTCCTGGACGACCTCACCCGGCAACCCCTGGCGGCCGAAGGATTGACCTTTCCCCTCTCGGCGCGGGGAGGCGTCGTTTCCTGTCCCGCCCACGGCGTCACCCGCACCGAACTGGAATCCGCTTTGGAACTGGCGATTACCCAAGCCGTTCAAAGGAACGACGGTGTCCCTTTGTTCCTGGAGCCTGACATTTTTTCGGCCTACCGCACCTCTTGGGATCGCTTTGATCTGGTGCGGCGGGCGGCGGGCGGCAAGCTCTTCGTGCCGGTCTTCCAACCGTTGGTCCATCTGGCCGACGGCCGAGTTTGCGGGTACGAAGTTTTGGCCCGAATCCGGGAAGGCGATACCCTGTTGGAAGCCGCCGGATTCATCCGGGAAGTGGAAGAATTCGGTTATCTGCCGTTGTTGGACCGGCTGATCATGGATGCCGTTGTTGAGCAGGAAAACCACCCGGTCATATCCGGCAAGCTGCTTTTCTTCAACCAGCCTCCCCATCTGTTGGCTGACGAATCCGTCCGCAACCGGCTCCAAACCACCCTGACCGCCTTCCCCGACCTGGCCTCCAGAACCGTCCTGGAACTCACCGAACTGGGCATCCTGCCGAAATCGGCGGCGGTGGAAAGTTTCCTCCGGCGAATGCGCGATTTGGGCGTCCGCTTGGCCCTGGACGATTTCGGTGGCGGCTATTCCTCCCTGACCTATTTCCACCGCCTGCCCATAGATTACGTCAAGATCGATATCAGTCTGATCCGCGACCTGACTCGCAACCCCCTATCCCGCCGTCTGGTCGCCAGCATCCACCGGTTGGCCCAGGATTTCGGCGCCTTAACGCTGGGCGAGGGGATTGAGGACGGCGAAACCGCAGCCGTCCTGCGCGACATCGGGGTCCAATTGGGCCAAGGTTATCACTTGGGCCGGCCAACCCCGCTGGCAAACCTGGTCTGGCGGGTACGTTCCGAGAACCTGGTGGCGGGAAACTGATTTCAGCCGCTGATTTTTAGCAATCGGGCGATGTCGCGGAAGGTCACGGCCACCATAAAGGTCAGCAATAGCAGGATACCCATCAGATTCACCCAGCCGACCCGCGCCGGATTCAAGGGCCGGCGCTTCAACGCCTCGATGCCGAAAATGAGCAGGTGCCCACCGTCCAAGCCCGGAATGGGCAGGAGATTGACGATGCCCAATTGGATGCTGATGATGGCCACGAAATAGGCCAAAAACCCCGGTCCCTGTCTGGCGGCGCCGGCGGTGACTTGGACCACGCCCACCGGTCCAGTGACCTGGTTGAATCCGGACCTGCTGGTGAACAACCGCCCGAGGCCGTGCAGGATCTGGCCGACCAAGATCCAGGTCTGCCGAAAGCCATCCGCCAGGTCGAGCAACGGATTGCCGGATCTTTGGAAAATCATAGTCTGCCCAACCATGATCCCCAAACGCTCCGTCGGGTAAGCCTTAGCGGAAGACCGAGTCAATACCCGTCCGCCCCGCTCCAGCCGGAAGGTTACTTGGCTCGGGCTCCGCTGGATTATCTGCACCACCCGCTGGGGCGAATCGGCCGTTTGCCCGTTGATCGTGAGCACCTTGTCTCCAGGGTGCAGGTCGGCCTTGGCCGCCAAGCTGGACGGAAATACTTTCATTATGTAGGCGTGTTTGCTCAAGGCCGGCGTCCCTACCAAAGCAAAAACGGCCACGGCCAAGGCAAAATTACCGATCACCCCGGCCGCCGTGATCACCACTTTCTCCCACACCGGTCGTGCCGTAAAGAACCGGTCTGGATCCGGCCGGTAGGGAACTGCTGACGATCCGTCACTCGCCGGCGGATCCCCCGCTTCAAAAAAACGCACGTAACCCCCAAAGGGAATAACGTTGAACCGGTAAAGGGTTTCCTTCCCCCGGTAACGCAAGATTGCCGGACCGAAGCCCAAGGCGAACTCCTGTACCGGCACCCTCACCGCCCTCGAAGCCAGAAAGTGCCCGAGTTCGTGGATGAAAATCAACACTCCCAACGCCACGATCGCTAAAAGCACATTCACCGGCACCAGCTCCTTTCTCTGCGCGGGAGACGTGGGAACCGGATTCCGACAACCGTTCCCCCATCTGCAGTTTACCCGGCTTTCCGGCAATTTCTGTCTGGCAAAGTGTGCTAAGTCGTTTCAGCCCTCCGTGCCCCGGCCCTGTTCCGGATATCCAATACTTTTTCCGCCGGGATGGCCCGCTCGAAACGGCGAAAGCCGTCCAAGCTGAAACCATGTTTTTCACTCAGACGCCCGATCTCTTCAACCCGCTCCGGAGCGATTTCCCCACCCAACGTATAGGATTCGTAACGCCCCTCCAAGGCCAGAGTCATCGTTTCGGCGATGCAAGCTTCCGCCGTCCCCGGCGGAAAGCCGAAGTCAAAACCGAACTCAACCTGACCGGGGACGCGAATGACGCCGCCGTCGATCACCAGGCAATCGTCCCGCAAACTCCCCACGGCGGCGCTGACGTTGCGTGGTCTGGCCACGTCGCAGACCACCGCCCCAGGCTGCAGATCCTCTGCTTCCACCAGCACCCCCGGAGCGCTGGACACTGTGATCACCACCATGCTCTCCCGCGCCGCCGCCCGCGGATCGGTGGACCGCCGAACCTCGCCCCGCGCCGATCCTCCCACCGCATCGGCCACCGTGGCCAATTTCTCCCGGTCCCTACCCACCAAAATCAGTTCTCCCACTTCTCCGGCCAGGAGCAGGGCACACGCCCTGCCGATGGCCCCGGTGGCCCCGATGATCGAAACGGCGGCCCGGGAAGGCTCAATCCCCATTTGCCTAGCCGCTTCCAGACTTCCCCTCACCGCCGTCCAGGTGGTGAGACTGTTGCCGGTGGTCACCGGTATGGAAAGCCCCCTGGCCACCGAGACCCCTCGATCCCCCACCACTTTGGTGAACGCTCCCAGCCCGAAGATACCGGCCCCCAGCTTTTCCGCCAACCGACCCGCCTGCAACAGCCTCCCCAGCACCGTTTCCCACGGCGAGCGCAATAAGACCCCGGCCGTCATCGGCAGACCGATGAACCACCCTTCGGCCTCCACCCCCGTGGCCGAACGCACCCCGGTGATATGAGAAACGCGAAAGGGCGGAATCCGGCTGAAAAACGATTCCACCCAGCTTTCCGGCAGATGACCGGCCAGTTTGAATTTCCGGGTGAAATCCTTCACCTCAAGGGGATGGAGCAAGAAGGCAAAGCGTTCCAACGAAAATCCCCCTCCCAAAAAGAGGCACCTTCCCATGGAAGGTGCCTCTTTAATCCCTTCATCGCCACTGCACTCTCTAACCGGTTCCTTCTCCCCGTTTCGTGCCGCGGCCACCCCGTTGTTTACCCTCGGTGTGCCGCATTAAATCCTGAATTCGCTCGTCGCTCTCCTTCATGAAGCGTGCCAATTTATCCTCGAAAGAGAGCCTCCCCACGCCGCCACCGCGGCCGGGGCGCGGCCCCCCCCTTCCCTTGCTCTCGTAGGGCCGAACCGGAGCCGCCACTTTCGGCATCGTCTGCCTGATGGAAAGACTGATCTTTCCCTTGTCGTCCACCGTCAAAACCTTGACCTTCACTTTGTCCCGCTGCTTTAGGTAGTCGCTTATTTCGTGGACATAGGTATCCGCAACTTCCGAAATATGCACTAACCCGGTTTTGCCGTTGGGAAGCTGCACAAACGCCCCGAATTTGGTGATCCCCGTAACGATTCCCTCGACAACACTACCCACTTCAATCGGACT
>JAJZBP010000088.1 GCA_021798855.1 Bacillota bacterium | reverse complement strand
GAGGCCCGGTGGAAACATACGGGCGGAGGCGAAATCCCAACCAACCGGGCGCGATCCCCGCAAGGGGCGCGTAATTCCCGGGAATCCCCGTTCTTCAGGGCGGGGAGGACGTCAACCCCCTACAAATTTCATGGGTATAGACTTAAAAGGCGGGTTCCAACCTTAATCATTTGTACCTAGTGTTGTTTTCGATGCTTACAAGGGCTGTCAATGCTTCCGGCACTACCCTGATAAAAAGCCAAAGAAAGAATCCAGCTATCCATATAACGAGCATTGCAACAAATCCAGCCAGAAATCCAGCCAGATTATTAAACGAACTGTAACCTCCCAGACCTGCAAGGAACATGATGGCGGCCACAACCCACGACAAAATGAAGCTCAGCGTGGAAAACAACTTTATGGCTGGATACTTGGTGTTGCCGCCATTTCCAAGCATGCCCTTAAAGGCTTCGGAAGTGGCTGCCACAAAATTGGCCGGGTTTCCTCCGCAGTTGGAACATTTTCCATCCGTCATTTCCGAGCCGCATTTTGTGCAAAACGCCATTTAATTCGCGCTCCTTTCGATTGTAGACCCGCAAGCGTAGCAAAAATTGCTATCCGGTTTGTTTCCTTTTCCACACGATGGGCACGGCATTTCGTTCTCAACCAACTCCTTTCCGCAGGCTTTGCAAAACTTCGCGCCAATGTTATTTTTAGCCCCACAAACGGCGCAATACTTCGTCATGGCGGTTGCCGCCGTCTGGCTTATCACCAGCCCAGCCTGAGCAAGAACCACCTTAACAGCCGCAAACCTGTTCCGGCGCGTCAGAAAGAAAACTCCCCCGGCAAGAGCCAAGACGAAAAGTCCTAGCAGTGCGTACAGGAGCGGATTTGTTTCCTGTACGGTGGCGGACGCCTGGACGGTTTCCTGACCATTCATCGAAACTTTGTCCATCTTGGTAGCGCTGTTTACTGGGATGCCGTCAAAATTCAGTATCTGGCCCGGCGTGGCCAAGGTGAAATCAGAAGACGAAGGCCCAATCAGGTCAAGCTGTCCAAGCCATGGAGTCAGATTCAACGTCTGTTGAAAGGAATACTGCGGTGAAAAGAACGAACCAGCAGCTTTTGCGTAGCTCAAGCTGCTGCCATTGCCTAGAAGTTTTTGGAGCTTCTTGTCCAAAGCCTGGGGCGAACCCGCGCTTAGGGTTGTCACGTATTCGACCGTATATTTTTGATTGATCTTTTTGAGGCCCACCCCTGACTTTTTAAAGAACGCAGACATGACCCCTTTAGGGATACCAGTAGCGTCCTTCGCGGATACGAACATGCTGATCTTTTCGTTGGCGCCCCACAGCCAGCCAATCGAAGTCTTAACGCCAAGGCCAACTGGGATCGCCTTTGTGGAGGAGAAGGAATAGTCCCCGCTGCCGGAAACGCCCTGTTGGTTTCCGTTTGCGCTCTGGCCCGGAAGGTCAGCCTCGAAGGTGGTTGAGTTTACCAAATTCCCGCCCTGGTTCTGGAACAAGCCAGCGTTGTTGACGGCATTTGTTGCCCAGGAAAAATATTGGGTTGGATCGCTTTGTTCGTCGAAATTATAGGTTTGAGCCAGTGGGCTTCCGCTCTGCGAGAACTGTATTTTTGGCTTGTAACCAAGGATAACCGCTGCCTCCTTGGCAAGGTCATTCATGTTTTTGAAGTTGTAATAGAACGAATAAGTGGCGGGATCGCTTGTCAAATCGTCTGACATTTTAAGGCCGGACGGCATAGCTTTTTGGAGAACGGTCGCTAGTTGCTGGGGTGTAACAGAACTGCTCTGGAGATCGCTTTGCGATACTTGAATGATCAAGGTTCTGCCGCCCGAACCGTTAGGGTTGACCACCGTTTTCACTACGTTGTCCGCTCCGCAGCCAGCCAGTAACAACACTGTTACCCCCAAGAAAAGGATGCCCACAATTTTGTTTCTCACTGGTTGCAACCCCTTTCAATTTGACAATAGCAGTTGTGTCAAGAAGAATTATGTCGAAATTTGTCGAAAACAACGGAAAGTGACAAATAAATATTGCAAATAGCCATAACTAAAAGGACTATTCGTCGTTCAGACAGAACCTTCCTTCTTGGGGGTGATCCCATGCCGCGCAAAATCCAGGCCAAGCGGGACCGGGGGACTTACCGCCACCGGGGTAAGGACAAGGACGGTCAGGACATTTGGCAGATCCGGGTCCGCCTTGGGTATGACCCAGCCACGAAGAAGTATAAGCAGGTGGCCAAGGCTTTCCACGGCCCCGAAAGGGAGGTCAAGCGGGAGCTTACAAAAATGCTCCGGGAGCTTGACACCGGCAACTTCGTGGACCCGTCCAAAGAAACGGTCGGGGATTTTTTGGTCCGTTGGCTGCGGGATTACGCCGCGCACAACGTGCGGCCCAAGACCTTTGAACTTTATGAAATGCTGGTCAGAAAACATATAACCCCGGCCATTGGGGCCTATCTCTTGCAGCAGCTTCAACCCGTTCATATCCAGGAGCTTTACAGCCAGAAATTGGCCGCCGGGCTTTCCTCCCAAACCGTGAGGCATTTCCATACCGTTCTCCGGGAGGCCATGGGACACGCCTTGAAATGGGGGCTGCTTGGCCGAAACGTGGCGGAGGCCGTGTCACCGCCGAGAGTGCAGCGAAAGAACGTATCGGCCTGGAGCATGGAGGAGGCCGCCAGGTTTCTTGAGGCAACCGAAAAAAGCCGTTACCACGCCCTGTTCCTCTTGGCCATATACGGAGGGCTGCGGCGCGGAGAGCTTCTTGGCCTGAAGTGGGAGGACGTTGATTTTGACGCGAAGCTCCTGTTCATAAAACGGCAGGTTGTCCTTGTTGGCGGCAGGGTTGCGGTCCAGGAGCCGAAGACGGCCCAGTCCAAGCGGGGGCTCGTCCTGGACGACGACCTGGCGGCGGCCTTGAAAAAGCACAAGGTTGCCCAGGCCAAGGAAAGACTGCAAGCCGGGCCGCTCTGGCAGGATGGCGGCTGGATATTCCCAAATGGCATCGGGAAACCGCTTGAGCCGCAGAACCTTATAAACCGGCATTTTAAGCCCCTGGCGGAGAAGGCCGGCGTTCCGCCGATCCGATTCCACGACCTGCGGCATACCTGCGCCACATCCCTCCTGCAAATAGGTGTTTCCGCCAAGGAGGTTGCCGAGCAGTTGGGCCATTCCACCACCAGAATGACCCTGGACACCTATAGCCACGTCCTGGCCAGCATGAAGAGGGAGGCCGCCCGGAGAATGGGAGAAGCCATGAGGGCGGCCAGGGATAAAGTTAAGCAGGAGGGCGAAAACAGTCCTCAAAACAGTCCTCAAAACTTGTGAAAATGTACCTAAAATAACCGAAAGTAACTAATTACCAAACGCCAAGAAACCGCGTCACATAGCCATTTAACCGCAAATAAGCATAACTAAGAAACACTCAAAAACCTGCATGGTAAGCAGGAGGTCTCCGGTTCGATCCCGGACATCAGCTCCATAAGAAAACCAAGCGGCCGTAAGGCCGCTTTTGATTTTGTTCCACGAATGTTCCACGGAAAAAGCCTTCTTGTCCTTAAAACTGTCCTTAACTTGTCGCTCGCTGAGGCCCAACATCTGCGCTGCTTCCCGCACCAAGACTTCCCCTTTCACCACCCTTTCCATGACGTAAACCCGACGTGCTTCCTTCCGGCTCAAGAAAATTTCTCCCCTCATGGGGTGACATTTTCTCATTCCGCTTACAAGGTGACAATATCACAGTCCCGTAACCACAGCTTATTTTTTGTTTGACAAGAAGCGGGAAATGGCGTAAACTCAATTGTGATTTTACGGGGAATGAGGAGGGTTGGGAATGCGGGTGATAGTCACCTTGGCCTGCACGACTTGCAAGGAAAGAAATTACACGACCAGCAAGAACAAGAAAAATGATGCCAACCGCATGGAGATGCGCAAGTACTGTCCCCGCTGCCGTAGCCATGCCGTTCATCGGGAGACACGCTGAGGTTATCGGAAGGTAAGGTCGTCCAACGGCGAGCCGTCGGGAGTCACCATTCAACGCAGGGCCGTAGCTCGAACTGGTAGAGCGGCGGACTCCAAATCCGCGGGTTGGGGGTTCGAATCCCTCCGGCCCTGCCATATGTTGTGTGTGGCATGGGCGAAAAATGGATGTGGGGATGGGTGAGCTACCGGATCTGGTCGTTCCTAACAAGCAGTATTGGAGCTATTTTTTTTTGGGCACGGAAGGGGCGCCCGGTCAGCGTCCCTTCCGTTGGTTTCAGGGGCATGGCGGGTGTCCCGGGTTGGCAGCCGAAAGCGATAAAGGATGGCGCAAGGATGGCAAAAGAGCAGGTTACCGGGCGCAACAAGCAAACGGCACCGGGAGTCAGGGAACGGGCGGAAAAGTTCCTTCGGGAAACCAAGGCGGAATTGGGCAAGGTGGTTTGGCCGGATCGGCAGAAAACGGCCACATATACCGCGGTGGTCATCGTCATGGTGGCGATCTTAGCCGTGTTGATCTGGGTTCTGGATCTGTTGTTCATCAAGGGCATCGGATTTATCATTGGTTAGGGAAGAAGCTACACCCGAATGGTTAATGGATGATCCCAAGCGCGGGACCCGGCAGGGGAAACGGAGGACCGATTTTGGAGCCGCATGAAGAGCCGGAAATGCTGGAATCGTTGGTGGAAGACGAAAGATTGGAACAGCCTGAGACGTCGGAGACGCCGGGGGCGTACTGGTATGTCATTCATACCTATTCCGGGTATGAGAATAAAGTCAAGGCCAACTTGGAGAAGCGGGCCGAATCCATGCACATGGGAGACAAGATTTTCCGGGTGCTGGTTCCGGTCGAAGAAGAGTTGGAAATCAAAGACGGCAAGAAAAAGATCACCAAAAAGAAGGTTTTTCCGGGATATGTCTTGGTGGAAATGCTGATGTCCGACGATTCTTGGTATATGGTGCGCAACACTCCTGGAGTGACCGGATTCGTCAGTTCAGGGACCAAACCGGTTCCCCTGCAACCCGAGGAGGTGCGCAAAGTCCTGCGCCAAATGGGGTTCGAGGAGCCGAGGGCGAAAGTGGCCTTCCAGATCGGCCAACCGCTCCGGGTGCGATCTGGACCCTTTGCCGGCTTTATCGGGTCGGTGGAGGAAGTCAAGGCGGACAAAGGCAAGGTGAAGGTGAAGGTTTCCATGTTCGGACGGGATACGCCCTTGGAGGTTGACTTCGGGCAGGTCGAGGAAATTTAAAAAAAGGCTGGGGAGGAAATAACGTGGCCAAAAGGATAACCGCGAAAGTAAAATTGCAAATTCCGGCCGGTAAGGCGACGCCGGCTCCTCCGGTGGGTTCGGCCTTGGGTCCTCACGGGGTGAATATCATGGCCTTCGTGAAGGAATACAACGAACGCACCGCGAGCCAGGCCGGGACGATTATTCCGGTGGAGATCACCATCTACGAAGATCGTTCGTTTACGATGGTGACCAAGACACCACCGGCGGCGGTGCTTCTGAAGAAGGCGGCGGGAGTGGAAAAGGCTTCGAGTCAGCCGAACAAGGTCAAGGTCGCCAAGGTTTCCCAGGGTAAGGTGCGGGAGATTGCCGAATTGAAGATGGCGGACTTGAATGCGGTGGATTTGGAAGGTGCCTGCCGTATGGTGGAGGGCACCGCCCGCAGCATGGGGATCGAAATTACCGATTAGGGCGGATGGGAGGGGTGAATTGGATGGCCGGCAAAGGGAAGAAATATCGGGATGCGGCGGCGAAGATCGAGGAGGCCCGGCTGTATTCTCCCATGGAAGGAATTGGATTGGTAAAACAGACCGCTACGGCCAAATTCGACGAAACGGTGGAAGTGGCGGTTCGCCTCGGAGTGGATCCCAAACACGCCGACCAAATGGTTCGGGGGGCCGTGTCCCTCCCCAGCGGTTTGGGGAAGGCGGTAACGGTGGCGGTTTTCGCCAAGGGGGAGAAGGCCAAAGAGTCCTTGGAAGCGGGAGCCGAACACGTTGGAGCCGAAGACTTGGTGGCCAGGGTTGAGAGTGGCTGGATGGATTTCGACGTGGCGGTGGCCACGCCCGACATGATGAGCGTGGTGGGAAAGTTGGGGAAGATCTTGGGGCCACGGGGGCTGATGCCCAATCCCAAGTCGGGTACGGTCACCTTCGAAGTGGGGAAGGCGATTCGTGAGATCAAGGCTGGGAAGGTCGAGTACCGAACGGAGAAGGCCGGAATCATCCATGCCCCGCTGGGGAAAGCTTCCTTTTCCTCCGAGGCGCTTTTGAACAACCTGGGGGCGCTTATGGAAGCCCTGCAAAAGGCCAAACCGGCGGCGGCGAAGGGACAGTATGTCAGGGGAGTGGCCCTGAGCGCGACGATGGGGCCGGCGGTGCGCCTGGATCCGGGGGTTGCGGCGGAGCACAGGGTGGCCGAATAGACAGCGTTTAGAGAACCAAGAGACAAACACTTTTTCCAAAGGCCCAAGACCGCGGGCGCCCTCGGGGCTCAATATCCCGCGCAGGCCAGAGGTTTTTCTGCCTCTGCGCCGCGGGCGCGGGGGCTTCTTGTTTGGGGGCCGGTGGTGGCGACGACCACGTGATCATTGGTAGCAAAGGAGGTGAAACGAATGCCCACGCCGGAGAAGGAAACGATCATCCGGGAATTGGAGGAGAAGCTGGGAAAGACCCAGTGCGTTGTCTTAACCGATTACCGGGGTTTGACGGTCGCCCAATTGACCCAAATGCGCCGCCGGATGCGGGAGGCGGGTGTGGAATACCACGTGGTCAAGAACACCCTGCTGGAGCGGGCGGCACGGACGGCCGGAATCGAAGGGTTGGAGGGTGTGCTGTCGGGTCCAACGGCTGTTGCCCTGGGGTTTGCGGATGCGGTGGCGCCCGCCAAGCTGGTAAACGAATTCCTGCGGGAATACAAGCTGCTGGCGATCAAGGGTGGGATTCTGGAAGGTAAAGTCATCGATGTGGCGGGAATCAAGCGTTTGGCGGAATTGCCTCCGCGGGAGGTTCTGTTGGCCAGGGCGGTTGGGGCCATCGCCGCTCCGCTGGCGGGCTTTGTCACGGTGGCCGCCGCGCCCCTGCGGGGTTTGGTCACGGTTCTGGACGCCATGGCCAAGCAGCGAGGGGAGGCTCAGGCTTAAAGATTCGGGGAAAAGAGATTTGTCTTCCGGCCGTTTTCACCGGCAGCATGGAATTTCGGGTAATGCCTACATCAGAAAGGGTTGAGGTAAATGGCGACCAAAGTGGAAGAAGTTCTCGAAGTGATCGGTGGAATGAGTGTCCTGGAACTGGCGGAATTGGTCAAAGCCTGCGAAGACAAGTTTGGAGTATCGGCGGCTCCGGCGGCGGTCTACGCCGGCGCGGCGGCGGCTCCGGCGGCCGCCCCCGCTGAGGTGGTGGAGCAAACCGAATTCGACGTGATCCTGACCGGCTCCGGCGATAAGAAGATTCAGGTAATCAAGGTGGTGAGGGAAATCACCGGGCTGGGTCTCACGGAAGCCAAGAACCTGGTGGATAACCTTCCCAAGCCGGTGAAGGAGAAGATCAAGAAGGAGGATGCCGAGGCGCTCAAGGCCAAGTTGAGCGAAGCCGGGGCCACCGTCGAGGTAAAATAGAAAAAGGTCAGGGGTATTTCCGCCGGGACGCAACTCCAACGAGAGCGTTCCGGTTTTTTCATGCCCAAAACTGTGCGTGCAGCGAGCATATAAGGCCGGTTATGAATATAGATTAGAAAATAAGAGAAAGCGTAAAGTGTATTTATGGAGGGAGGTGAACGTCTTGTCTCGGAATCGCGGAATGGGCATCGGGGGTTCGCTGGGAGTGCTGGGGACCGGAGTGATCCTTGGAGCGGCCATCATCTTTGGAGTGATCAGATTGATCATGGGACCGGGGGGGGAGGGGGGGGGTCGTTTAGGTTCGAAGGATGGCCAGACGGAACGGGCGGAGGCGGTGAGCCTCCGTTTTTTTGCGGTCATTGGTCGGTTTCCGGCCTGACCACAGTGAAGCATGTTGCATTTGCCTGAAGAATAGCTTATAATAGAATAAATAGAAATAATATAAAAAATATAATAAATTTAAAGAAGGCGATGAGAGGAGGTGAAAATGATGCCGAAGGCAAGCCGGAAAGTCACTCTGGGGGGAGGGCTGGGCATTTGGGGGACGGGCTTTGCGTTGGGGGC
>JAJZBP010000087.1 GCA_021798855.1 Bacillota bacterium | reverse complement strand
CATTTTCGGTTCCGTTTCCGGTTTCGGTTTCGGTTTCGGTTTCGGTTTCGGTTTCGGTTTCGGTTCCGGTTTCGGTTCCGTTTCCGGTTTCGTCCGCCCCCAGAGTATAAAGACGCCGGTAGCTCCACTCGCGATCCCAGACCCCACGGCCCCGCAGTCCATGGGCCAAAACGTAATTCTCCAGGATATCCACTTGGTCCCGCTCCACCGGCGTAAGGTCGGTTTTCAGGTAACGAAAGACCGGTTCATAGGCCCAGTCGGTGGCAACCGTTTCCAGGGCTGAACGCACCAACTCAGCCAGCGGATGGTAGGTCACCGGACGGACTTGGTCCAGGAAGTAGGGGATGCCGTAACGCCGGAAGGCAGCCTCCAGAAGATCCTGGTAAAGGGGCAAGTTCCAGACCACCACGGTGATATCCCGGTAGCGATAAGCTTCTTCCCCAACCAAACGCAGGATCTCTCTGGCGGTGGCCACCGCTTCCTCCCGCGGGGAGGCGGCTTCCACCAAGCGGACACCGGACAGAGCCGCCATTTGAATTTTGTTGCCGTTTTGCCTTCCGCTTGGGAGCCGTTCTGCGCCTCCGGTCCGGCTGCCGCTACCGCTTCCTGCCCCGGCCCCGCCCCCTGCCCCTGCCAATTCCCGTTCCACTACAGACAGGGCAACATTGTTTCGAAAGCGGGGTAACGGATCGTCCACAGCGGTCTGGAGACGGAGCGCCCTGACGTCGGCCCCTTGCGCCAAGGCCAGTTCTCTCAATAAGGCGAAAGTATGCAGAGTCGGCCGAAAGGTTCCATCGGCATCCCTCATCCGATCCGGATCGAGGGCTAGGGTGATCGAGATCTCAGATGTCGTACGCAGGAGGACACGCAGAATCTCACGTTCCTGCAGGGTGAAACCCGCAAATCCATCGACCCACACCCGTGCCTCCCGCAGGTTGTCCATTTCCGGTAAACGCCGCGCCGCCAAATCCAATACTCCATCAGGATCGGTGAACCGTCCCTCCAAGCGGACTTCCATTTCTCCGGCCAGAAGGGCCAGGTCGTGCAGTTTGCGTCCAAGGGACGTCCCGTCCGCCCCCGTCCCGCTCCCCGCTTCTTGCTCCGCCGCCATGCGCAGCCAATCCACCCCGGCGCGGTTGGCCTTCAATTCCCCGATGGTCCGTAACAGTTCACCCAGAAAGCCCTTTTGCCGAACACAGGAGCCGAACATTCGCAACTCTCCAGCCTTTTCCTGAAGGATGGCCCGCAGGAGCATCATCTTTCCAACCTCGTTGAGCGGTGGCCGAGCGCCGCCCGTCTCCTGGAAAGTCCACCAGGCCAATCGCTGGAAACTGAGAACCCGCACTCGCACCGCCCCGGTTGGGCCGTCCCCCTGGGTGAACAAGGCCCGCTCGGTCTGGAAGGTCGCCTGCTCCGGCACCAGAAAAATAAGGGGCGATCCCAGCGGCTCACAACGCAGGTGCCCCCGGATCTCCTCCAGACACAAATTGGTCTTCCCGCTCCCGGCCCGTCCCAGAATCAACCGGAGATCCATGGCCCCACCTCGGTCTAGATTGTACACAAAAAAGATACGACAAACAGTGTCGTATCTCCCTTGGCGTCGAAAAAAATGTTGGGCGGTGTCAATGGGGTGACAAAAAGGTAAAACATGGCAACCATCTATTTTGGGGATTCAAGAGCCGTCTTCAGGTAGTTTGCAGGGGCTCGTGCTGGAGTGATTCTCTTGATGCCTCGATGAGCCCGCCTGGTATTATATCGCTCCAGGTATTTGTTCAGATCCAGATGGAGTTCCTCCATACTGGTATGGAGCCTTATGAGCGACGGTCCTCGGCACCTCGGGTGCCGCCTGCGCCACGCTCCAGGGCCACCGCGAAGAATTCCCGGCAGATGGTCTGGAGGAACCGCTCAGGGTTTCCGTTGGTCCAGGGGTGCTTTACCTTGGTGCGCCGAAGCTTTGGGCCATGCTCTTGGCAAAGGGGTCCACCTTACACGGCATCTGGAGGCTAGCGATAGATTACCGTTTCACTCCTTCGCAGCTTTTCAGAAAAAATTACCTCGTTGCCGAGGCCACGGCTTCATTTTCGTAAACAACCTTTGACTCCTTCAATGCGTAGGCTAGGAAGGTATCCGGCTGGACGGCAGCGATCTTAGACGGGGAGCAAGGCTTAACGTCTATGTCAATCACGCGATCCGGCAAGCATCGGTAAGCCATGGTGTAATCCGTCAAAATGTCTTCGCCAAAGTCAGGCGAAACAACTATTAGGTCTAGATCGCTATCTCTCGTCGCTTCCCCTCTGGCGTAGGAGCCAAAGAGGAGAATGCGGTCAACCCTAATATGGCTTTCCAGGTTGGCAGCGTAGTCGCTTACGAACTTCCCTACGTCAAGCGTTTCTTCGCCCATTCCAGCACCTCCCTAGCCGTTTGCAATAGTTGTTTTGCTACATCCATGTTGGTTCTCCCCGATAATTCTTCCCGTTCCTCTGGATACCTGGTTGCAATATAGTACGGCGATAAAACTAAGATCGACTCTTGAAACCCCGCGTCCAACCCGGCCGTTTTCGCCAACACCACTAGATCGTGAATCTTCAGTGGCCTTCCCGTATTCTCCTCAATGACCGCTTTCAACGCCTTCTCCGTACACTGTTGAGCCTGAAAACCAGCATACAGGTAACGGCCACTATCAAGCATTGATTGCCCAACGTCCAAGTCCTCGGCGGCAATATTTAGCCATTGGCGAGTTATCGGTTTCGTGGTACGTCCCTCTCGTTTCAAGCAACTTATTCTCGTTAACACTCATTATTTTAACCCAGTTTCAACTTTCTGAAAAGATTCATCTGCCGGGATCCCCGTAAGAGGAAGGAAAATAGCTGGCTCTCCGCTGGCCTGGGTGGCCTATTCCCTCCCGCCCTGGCCCCCGCGCGGGGAGCCGGAGCGGTGACGGTTCACCAGCCAGCCCACGCCAGCCGGGATACCCCTTTCCCCCTTCTTCAGGGGTGCCCCTGCCCGGAGCCAGGGGAGCTTTGCCGATCCCCGTAAGGAAGGAAAATTGTTGGCCTGGTGACGGCCCCGGTAGATTCTGACGTCCGGTGGTTCCCCGGTGTCCCGTGAAGCCGAAGTGTAGTTGGCCACTTAATTTGTCATCAATTTGCCAGCTGTCAATGTCATTGTCGTATCATCAGGAGAGTGGCAGCCGGAGCCCCTGGCGGACGAGCCTCTGCGGCCGTGGTTCCACAAGGGAGTCGGCAAGAGCCTTGCCGCCAACAGTTCAGGCTACCACGGCCGCCCTCATCTGCCAGGGCTTCGCAAGTCTTCGGCTGCCACCTGACCGGCATCTGGCCGATGGCATTGTCAGTTGGCAGGCAGTGACAAAATAACCGGCCATCCACACATGGAGTGACACTCCGGGATTGGAATCGCTTCGCGAAGGACGAATGAGTAACCCTCCGTGTCACTCTCCACCAACCACCTACGCGGTCGTACTACATGGTATTCCCTGGTGGTAAATCGAGGAGGTAATCGCTTGAGCGATGTCTTGGACCCCGGGGTCCCTCCCTTTCATGCCACCGGCATGGTGGGCCCCTCCCCGCGCCGCAACGGCGAGAACACACGCGGGAGGGGGGTGGCCAACGTGCCGGTGGCACGTTGGGGGAAACCCCCGGTTCGGCAGAGAACGGCCTGCCGTTCTCTGCCGCCAGTGGGCAGCACTGCCGGTAAGCTACGCCTTCTTCACCAGATCCCTTGGGATCTCCAGCAACCACCTGTAGCATATCGGATATCTGCGCATAGCTATTATATGGTTCCACCGCAAAGACCCGCTCGCGCCCGGCGTCGTTCGGCAAGTACGATCGTTTGCGATATGTGGTAACTCAGTTGTGTATCGCCAACCACGGCTGCCCAATTTGGTAGGCAACACAGACCAACCGGCCTTTTCATAACAATTTTATGCGTGATTTCATTGTCAAAATTCCGATTGGCCCTGGACGTCACTTGAAAACCGGTCTATTAAACTATTAACGCGCTATATGATTACTATAAAGTGTAGCTACCGAACAAGATTCCTGGTTTGTGCAGCGGAATCATACGCAACCGGCTCAGCCAAAGCCCAACGCGAAACGCCCTGGTGAAAGCCATTGCCTGTGAATGGGCCTGTGATGAAGCTACAATACGGCCCCTTCAGCAAGTCAACCCGCACCCCGACATTTCAAGCCATCTGTCCCTGCCGCGTTGGATACCCTGGGCAAACCTCCATAACCACCGGCGGTTGCCCGAGACAACACCAACTCCTGCTTGGTTCCCCCAGGCAGTTATACTTCTTCTTCGAAAGGAGGTGGCAATAATGAAAATAACCAAGGTGGTCAAGAAAGCTTCCGCCCAGTGCAAATGCAAATCATCCTGCTAATTGGCGCCTCGTTGTTGCCTGGTCCGCCACACGCGCCCGTGCGCCGGCTGGACCAGGCTTTTTTTGTTGCCATCGGCCACCCCGATTTTATATAATCAGATCATGAAGGACTTGAATCATCCTCGACGCAACAACGAAATCTCCGCCTTGGATTTGATCCGTCGCCGCCGTAGCATTCGCCGTTATACGTCCGAAACGGTGACGGCGGAGGCCATCCGCCTACTTCTGGAAGCGGCTCAGGCGGCCCCGAGCGCCTTAAACCGGCGTCCATGGGAGTTCGTGGTGGTCACCGACGCCGTCCGGCGACGTGCACTATCCGCCATCCACCGCTGGAGCTTCATGTGCGCCGACGCTCCCGTCGTCTTCGCCGTCCTGGCCGACGCCGGAGCTTCCGTCCATTGGGTGGAGGACACTTCCGCAGCCGCCGAAAACCTCTTGCTTGCCGCGGCAGGTCTGGAACTCGGTGCCGTCTGGGTGGCGATTTACACCCAACCGGAAAGGGAAGAACTTGTTCGCCGCCTATTGGAAATCCCTGACCGACTACGGGTATTGTGCCTGATTCCGGTTGGCCATCCTGCCGAAAGCAAGGAACCCAGATCCCAATATGATGACCGCAAGGTTCATCGGGAGCGCTACGGGCAGCCTTGGGACGAACACCCCGGAAACGGACGGTCTTCCCCGTAGATGATTCCGATTCGCCCAAGACGCCACTAAATAACGGTTGAATATAGTTGATTGTGCTGCGAAAAGCCCGATTCGTCCACGTTGCGGCAGGAAACCGCCTAAATCTAGTTGTTGTTACGCAGCGGTTTTGCTATATATTGTAGCATCCGTGTAAGCAACAAGGTTTATGCAGTGGAATCATGCGTACACACCGCCTTTGATGAGCCCGTAGCGTTCCCAAAACGAACCGTGCGAACCAAAACCAAAAAAATTTTTTGGCGCGGGCAGGAATTTTGTCCGCGCCGACGAATACCCTGCATAATAGGACGAACCCAGGGAAGGCAGTGCGAATCTGCCGCTGTCCCGCAACTGTGAAGGGGAGCCTCCCCGTTTGGTGCCACTGGGCCATCCGGCCCGGGAAGGCTGGTGGAGGCAAAGAACCTGAGCCAGGAAACCTGAACGTCCATCACAGGCTTCACTCTTGCGCGGAACAGGAGGGGTGAGTGCGATGAACGGCACGTAACCACTCCTTCCCCGATGGGGAAGGATTTTGTTTTTCTAAAAGACCATAAAAGGGAGCTGCCATACGCCATGGGCCACCAAAAGGCGAAAAACACCTTTATGTTGGTGAGCCTTGTGCTTGCCAACATCGGGGTGTGGGTCGTTTTTCTTCTCATATCGGAACGTTACCCCCTGCTTTTTCCGATGGGCGTTTTGGCCTATGTGTTCGGCCTCCGCCATGCCGTGGACGCCGACCACATCGCCGCCATCGACAACACCACCCGCAAACTGATGAACGACGGCAAAAAACCGCTTGGGGTCGGCCTCTTCTTCTCCTTGGGCCATTCGACCGTGGTCTTCATCCTGGCCATCGGTTTGGGCGTCGCCACCCATATCTTCAAGTCGTTTCTCCACAACGCGGACGCCGAAGCCAGCCTCGTTAGCACGCTGGTTTCGGCCGGTTTCCTCTACCTGATCGCCATCCTCAACCTGATCGTCTTGCGGGATATCTATCGTGTCTTTCAAAAAATCCGCCGTACCCGCCTCACTCCGGAGGGGCAGGCCAAACTGGAGGAGCTTCTTCTTCAACGTGGCCTGATGAACCGGCTCATTGGCAGAATTTATAAAAGCATCAACGCGGCCTGGCAGATGTATCCCGTCGGTTTCCTCTTCGGCCTTGGCTTCGACACGGCCAGTGAAATGGCCCTATTTGGGATGGCGGTCCTGGCCTCCGGCAGAGGCATTCCCCTTTTGGTTTTACCGATTCTCCCGCTGATTTTCTCTGCCGGCATGGTCTTGGTGGACACCCTGGACGGCGTCCTGATGCTTTCCGCCTATTCCTGGGCCTTCCTCCACCCCATCCGCAAGGTATACTATAACCTATCCATCACATCAATATCGGTCCTCATCGCCTTGGGGGTGGGAAGCGTGGAATGGCTGCAGGTGATCGGCAAGCAATTGTCCCTTCGGGGAGTGTTCTGGAACTGGGTCAATGGGTTGGATTTCGGGATTTTGGGCTACGGGATCATCGGTATTCTGGTGGTGAGTTGGACGGTGGCCGTCGTCGTTTACAAGCTCAAGGGCTACGAAAAAGAAACTGCTTGCGGCAACGCCGGTTAGGCAAGACCGCCCATCCGGTAGACATCGACACCATTAATTTTAAAATGATCCTTATGTTGGCAGCAAATGGGCCGGCGGTGAATTACCGCAAAGGGCCTTTCTTCTTTGCCTTGAGTCCGCCTTTGCCCTCTTGTCCTGTTCAGCCAACCCGCTCCCCAACGTGCCTCCTTCTCCCAAACCCTCTTATCCGCTCCTTGGGCCGGCCGCGGACACCGGGGGGCCTTTTTTCTTCCGTAACCATTCCGTGAGCCATGTTCCGAAATGATAATAGTACAAGTTCCGCCGCGGACAGGCCTCCAGACAATTCCCGCAACCGACACACGCCACCGAACGCAAATATCCCTTGGACGCCAGATCCAAGTGAGGCACGATGCTCATCTCGCAAGCGCCACTGCAGTCCTTCGTCGCACATGAAACACAGACCTCTCTATCCCGCGCTTTCAAGCGAGCCATTCCCCAAGAACCGATGATTCCGTTCATCGCTCCTACGGGACAGAGAAAACGGCTGAAAAAACGAGATCCGGTGAAGGGAACAAAAACCGCCAATATGAACCAGATGACCATCCACCAAAGGCCTGAAAAAAAGACCGCCGGGTCCGTGCCGAAAAACCTGAGATCCAACACTTTAAAGGTGTCCAGGACGGAAAATGCGGTGGTGCCAATGAACAGAACAATGACCACCGGCACGGTCACCCGGGCAAGACGCCGTCCTTTCTCCGCATCGAGGTTGTAACGAACGAATCCCTGCCCGATTCCGCCCCAAAAAGCCGCCGCCGGACAGAACCAACCGCAATAGGCAACACGCCCAAATAAGAGAGCCAAAACGGCGTAAACCAAACCGGCCGCACCGGTATCAAGCGTCCAAGCCGGCTGCCCCGTGCCACCCGGATTGGGAACTGCTGGGAAATTCCATCCTTTCATGGCATAATAGGACAGCCCGGCAGTAAAGGCGAAGTAACCGGCCACCGCCAACGCCAGCCGTAGACGCAGAAAGTTTTCCCTGACCCTGAGCATACGGACCACCACGAAAACAGACACCCCGGCGCCCCAAAACAAAACTGGCCACCACATCCCGGTCAGCATCCCGAAGGCGCCCACATAGGTTGAGACATCCGCCGGCAACACCAACCAAAGCGACGCTTGGTGTGGAACGACCAATTCCGTCGCTATGAAAGCCTTCCATCCGCCCATCTCCCAGATTCCCAGCCCCAAGTCCACCAACAGGAAAAGAGCCAACAGCAAAAATAGACCGATCCGCCCGCCCCGGTTTTTCCGCAACCTTGCATTAAGAACCGCACTCACTTCGGCCACCTCTTTCCCCGCCTTTCCGCATCCCCGCATCCCCGCCTTCCCACCCGTTTCCTCCTCGTCCTCCCTTCCCCCGCCCGTTTACCTAATTGCGCTTATTTTTTCTTCGTTATTTTTTCTCCTCCTGCTTGTCAGAGCGTCGGCGAAAGATTAAAATTTTGTTACAAGGATCTTCGGTTCGGCCCATTGCAAAGAGGGGGGGCGGAACAAGGAGGTTTTATTGGTGTTGCCCGCTCCATCCCCCGCTCCATCCCCCGCTCCATCCCCCGCTCCATCCCCCGCTCCATCCCCCGCTCCATCCCCCGCTC
>JAJZBP010000086.1 GCA_021798855.1 Bacillota bacterium | reverse complement strand
TCAAATCGGACCCCTCCGCTTCACTCTCCACCGACCGCATTGCGGTCGTACTAAAACCTTTGACGCCCAGTTCGCCGCCGGGGGCGGCTCCCGTGCTATGAAGGAGGAGGAACGGCAAAATGACCCAATTGCTTGAAGCCTTGGCGGGGCGAATCACCCCGGAAATGGAGCATACGGCTCAGATGGAAAACGTCAGTCCGAAACTGATCCAGTCCGCGGTGGCTGCCGGTACGGTGGTGATTCCCAAGAACCGCCTGCGGAGAGAGATCGCGGCCTGCGCCATCGGCAAAGACCTTCGCACGAAAGTCAACGCTCTCATCGGCACCTCCGACGATTTATCCGACCAGGATATGGAGGTACGCAAGTTGCGGACCGCCGTCGTCGCCGGAGCGGATGCGGTCATGGATCTGAGCACCGGCGGTGACATTGACGGAATGCGCCAAAAAAGCTTGCGCACCGTCAACGTGCCGGTGGGAAGCGTGCCCGTTTACCAAGCCGCCACCTGGGCCATGGAAAAGCAGGGCAGCATCGTGGACATGACCCCGGACGATATGTTTTCCGCTATCGAACTCCAGGCCGCCGACGGGGTGGATTTCATGGCCATCCACTGCGCCCTCAATTTCGACGTACTGGCAAGGTTGGAACGCACCGGACGGGTGACCGACATCGTCAGCCGTGGTGGCGCCCTGCTCACCGGTTGGATGTTGCACAACCACCGTGAGAATCCCCTTTACGAACAATACGACCGAGTTCTGGCCATCTTGAAGGCATACGACGTTACCCTCAGTCTGGGTGACGCCATCAGACCAGGTTGCGTTGCGGACTCCCTGGATGGCGCGCAGGTGCAGGGACTGCTGGTGGCCGGGGAATTGGTTCGGCGCGCCCGTGCAGCCGGTGTACAGGTCATGGTTGAAGGCCCCGGGCACGTGCCCATGCACCAGGTGGAGGCCACCATCGGCTTGCAAAAACGAATCTGCCATGACGCTCCATACTTTGTGCTGGGCACTCTGGTTACCGATGTGGCCCCAGGTTATGACCACATAACCGCCGCCGTGGGCGGGGCTCTGGCCGGAGCGGCCGGTGCCGATTTCATTTGTTATGTCACTCCGGCCGAACACCTTGGCCTGCCCAGTGAAGACGACGTGCACTCCGGAGTGATGGCCGCCCGGGTTGCCGCCCACGCCGCCGATCTGTCCAAAGGGGTGCGCGGCAGCGCGGAAAGGGATCTGGCCATGGCCCGGGCCAGAGCGTCCGGTGATCCGGCGGTCCAGGCCGAATTGGCCATCGATCCGGCGGTCTTCGCGGACCGGCTCAATTGCGCCCAAAACGCCCCCTGCCGTCTTTGCGGTGACGAATGCGCGGTGAAAATCGGATTGGCTTATTTGGCGAATCCGTAACGGACATGCGCCGGCCCGGAACGGCCCCCCGCTCCGCCGCCCCCCGCGGCCTCACCCCCCCCACGCTCCCCACCGGCGGCGCCGGCCCCCCGGCGCCCCCCGGCGCCAACTTCGCCTGCCTCACCGGCACAGGAGACAAGAAATGCGCAAACTCCTACTGGCCTTCGGCTTTCTCACCGTGGTTCCCGTGCCCGTGGGCGGATCGGTGCGGGAGGACGAGCTTGCCGGCGCCATGGCTTGGTTTCCCCTGGTTGGACTGTTCCTCGGGGCGGCGGCCGCCGCCCTCTACGCCGTCACCGGCCTGGTTTCTGACTCCCTGGTTCGGGACTTCCTGCCGCTCGCCTTTTTGGTTTTGGTCACGGGCAACCTGCACGGTGACGGCTTGATGGATTCGGCGGACGGCCTGCTGAGCGGTCGCCCTATTGACCGCACGCTGGAGATCATGAAGGACTCCCGGGTCGGCAGTCATGGCGTCACGGCCGGGTTCCTGAGCTTGCTGGCCAAGATCGTATTCTTGCGCGCTCTGGCTCCCGGTCCGGCATTGACGGCTTTGGTCCTGGCCCCGGTGATCGGTCGTTGGTCCCAGGTCCACGCGGCCGCAAACTGTCCGTATGTTCGGCCGAGGGGAACGGGTGTCTTCACCACGCACCTGGGTAGACGGGAAGTCATCACAGCCTCGGCGCTTACCCTGGCCGCATCGTTGGTCACCCTGGGTTGGTCCGGTATCGTTTTGGTCGGAAGCGCCTTTCTGGGAACCAACGCGGCTGAGAGATACCTGAAGAAAAAACTCGGTGGCGTGACCGGAGACACTTTGGGCGCCCTCAATGAATGCGTGGAGATCCTGGTTTTCGCCGTCATATTGGCGCTGGGGCGCTTCCAGTGATGATCGCCGTTCGCAAATGATCGCGGTAAGGGAGGACGCAACGTGCCCAGTTTGGCAAACGTAACATCGGGCATCAAGCCGACAAAGGCGGAATGGCGCCGCAGGGCCAGGGACCGGTTGGCCAACCTGGCCGTGCCAAAAGGCAGCCTGGGGCAATTGCTCGACTTGGCCGAACAGTTGGTGGCCATCAAGCAAACC
The DNA here is from genome assembly GCA_021798855.1 of Bacillota bacterium. Taxonomy (GTDB): domain Bacteria; phylum Bacillota; class Sulfobacillia; order JAJZIM01; family JAJZBP01; genus JAJZBP01. The sequence goes on along the minus strand of JAJZBP010000086.1, from coordinate 5,831 downwards.
TTGGAACCTCGGGTGGGCCGCAGGGTGGTGGTCATCATGGCCGGCGACCATGGCGTGGTGCGGGAGGGCGTCAGTTCCTTCCCTCAGGAGGTGACCACCCAAATGGTCCGCAATTTCGTGGCCGGGGGAGCCGCCATCAACGTCCTGGCCGCGGTCGTCGGAGCGCGGGTGATCGTCGTGGACATGGGGGTTGCCGCCCCGCTGGACGACTTGGCTCAAAAGCGCAAGATCATTTCCTGCAAGATCGCCCCGGGCACCTGGAACATGACCGAAGGACCGGCGATGACGCGCAAACAGGCGGTTCGGTCTGTGGAAAGCGGCATCGCCGTCGTCGGCCAACTGGTCCAAGAAGGGCTGGACCTCCTGGCCACCGGCGACATGGGCATCGGCAATACCACCCCTAGCAGCGCCATCCTGTCCGTTTTAGCCGGACTTCCGGCGCGGGAAGTGACCGGCCGGGGAACGGGAATCGACGACCGGATGCTGGAAAACAAGGTCCGGGTCATCGAAACGGCAATTTCCCTGAACCGACCCGATGCCGGCGATCCGTTGGATGTGCTGGCCAAGGTCGGTGGGCTGGAGATCGGTGGCATCGCCGGCCTGATCCTGGGGGCGGCCTACCACAAAATACCGGTACTCGTGGATGGATTCATTTCCTCCGCCGGAGCCATCCTGGCCCAAGCCCTCGCCCCGGCCTCGACCGATTACATGATTGCCGCCCACCTTTCATCCGAGCTTGGCCACCGCCCGACGTTGGATCGCCTCGGACTGAGGCCGCTCTTGGATCTCGACCTCCACCTGGGTGAAGGCACCGGGGGAGTCCTGGCCATGAAACTCGTGGAAGCCGCGGCGGCGGTGGTCGGCACAATGCTCAGCTTCGACGCCGCCGGAGTGTCCAGGGGCGGACGGGTGAGCACACCATGAGCGGTTGGTCTTTGAACCACGATCCGTCCGGAGCCGGCCCCCAGTACCTGGAGGATCTCGCCACCGGCTATTGGGTTTCCGAAGTTTTCTTTACGGCCATGGAAATGGACCTGTTCACCCTGCTGGAACCCGTCGGGAAGAGTGCGGTTCAGGCGGCCGGCGAACTCGGCTGTGCCCCCGCCACCTTTTCCCGATTCCTCCACGCCCTGTGTGCCATCGGCTTATTGACCACCGATGGACGGATCTTCGTATCCACCCAACCGGCCCGGGAACATCTGGTCAGAGGACGATCGGGCTATTTGGGAGATTCGATCCTTTGGCGCCGATATCTGCAACCCAACTGGCGCGGTCTGGGAGACTGCCTCAAGGCCGGTGGGCGAACCCTTTATCCCACCGAGGAGGATCCGGACGCTCTGAACGGGCGCACCCGTCGCTACCTTCAGGCCATGGACGCCGTGGCAAAACTCAAAGCCGCCCAGATAATCCCGATCTTCTCCCAGAGCCTCGGCGAGGGCGAACTGCTGGACGTTGGAGCGGGGTCGGGCGCCTTGGCGGCTGCCTTTTTGCACCACTTCCCCGGCCTGCGGGCCACGCTCATGGATTTGCCCCACGTTTTGGATTGCACCCGCGAGCTGATGCAGGAAAAGGGCCTGAACCAAGGCGTAACCTACCTGGCCGCAAACATCCTCGAACCCTGGTCGCCGGCGCCCGGCCGCTTCCAATTGGTCCTCCTTTCAAACATCATCCATGCGTACGACGAAAGGGAGACCTTCGAAATTATGACCAAAGCCGCTGGGTGTCTGGCCGAGGACGGTTTCTTGCTCGTTCACGATTTTTTTCCGGAACACTTCCCCCAAAGGGCGCTCCTTTACGACCTGAATATGTTGGTCAACACTTACAATGGGCGGATTTTCCCCAGCGACTTCGTACGGGATGCCTTGACCCGTCTGGGCCTTCATCCCAGCAACCTGATCCCCCTGCAAACCGACACAGGCCTGATCATCGCCGCGCGCACCGAAACCGTCCTGAAACGGTTGAACCCCGACCGCAATTCCCAGTTGTTCTCCAGGATCAGAACCCTGGGCTTCCGCCAAGTTCTCCCCATCCCTGCCGAGATCGTTCAGGTGGCCGATTGGGTTACCCTGCGCTGCCAATTCGGCTGCCCTTTCTACGGTAAACCTCACTGCCCGCCCAACGCCATGCCCCCGCAAAGAACCGCCGAGATGCTCCATGCCTTCAGTCAGGCCCTGCTGCTGGAAGGAGAGCCGCCGACGGCCCTTTTCCAACGCCGAGTGCTCCAAGCGGAAAAAGAGGCGTTCCTTTCGGACTACTACAAAGCCTTCGCCTTCTGGGCCGGCCCCTGCAGCCTGTGCCCTTCCTGCGAAGATTCGGCCTGCCGCAATCCCAAGGACGCCCGTCCGTCCATGGAAGCGGCCGGCATCGACGTTTTCGCGACAGTCGAGCGCGCGGGGCTTGCCTTGCGGACCCTGGCGTCCAAAGAAGCCTACGCGAAACATTTCGCACTATTATTGTTGGAGTGAAGTCCGATGCGCGTATTGATGGTGCAATCGCTCTCAACCGAAGGCTTTGGCCAAGAAAAAGTCTATCCCCTCGGGTCGGCCATCCTCGTTGGCCTACTGGAGAGAGCCGGTCACGAAGTCGCTTTCCTGGATCTGAACGTGGCCCCCGACCCTTTCGGAGATCTCAGCCGGACGCTCAACGATTTCCACCCGGAGACGGTGGGCATTTCCCTGCGCAACATCGATCCCTTGGCCAACAAAACCAGTTCCCTGATCCCGCCGTTCGCCGCCGCGCTCCAGTTGATCGCCACCCGGCGGCCGCAAGCCCGGATCATCGCCGGCGGAACAGGCTTTTCCCTCTTTCCTCGCCGCCTGCTGCGCGAATTTCCCCAGATCAGCTACGGCATCGTGGGTGAGGCGGAAGTGTCCCTGCCGGCCCTCCTGGCTTCCCCGGACCATCCCCCGTCCCTACCCGGACTATGCCACCGGCAAGGCACCCGGGTGGTGGTGAACCGCCCGGCAAGACGGCCGATAAGGGAATATTATCCGGCGCCGACCAAGCTTTTGACCGATCCGGCGCTCTATATTCAGGCCAACCGGTACGTTGCCCCTTTCGGCGTCGAAACCAAACGCGGTTGCAACATCGGCTGTGTCTATTGTCCCTACCCGTTGTTGCAGGGAAAAAAACTGCGTTGCCGCCCGGTCGCCCACGTCGTTGATGACCTGGAATTGCTGCACAAAGAACACGGCATCGGCAGTTTCCACTTCACCGACCCCGTCCTGAATGCCCCACCGGGCCATCTGGAGGCCATCTGCACCGAGATCCTGCGCCGGAAACTGTCCATCAAATGGAGCGGCTTTTTCCGGGAAGACCTTCTGCACGAGGGCAACGTCGGCCTGTTCGAACGAGCCGGATGCGAATGCTTCTCCTTCTCGCCCGACGGTCTGTATCAAGGAGCCCTGGACGTCCTGGGCAAAAGACTTTCGGTGGCCAGCGTCTTGCAGGCCGCTCGCCTGGCCTCCCGAACCGGCGTCCTCAGTGTGTACCATTTCATGGTTAATGTTCCCGGCGAAAGCGACGACACCTGTCTGGAGGGCATTGGGCTCCTGGAGACCATTTACGAACTGCACGCCGTCCGGAAGAACCTGGGCACGGTGGTTTTAAACAACATTCGCATCTTACCGGGCACGCGGTTGGCCAGCCTGGCCCGCGCGCACGGGGCCATCAACGGCGACACCGACCTCCTTTACCCCGTCTATTACAACCCCAAACCTTTCGATACCCTGAGGTACCGCCTGGAAACATTGCAACAAACCAAAAACGCCTTTATGTGGATGGGGGAATAATCTAAGGTGAAGGCCATGCTATTGGAACACCCGCGGAACATCAGTCCGGAACACTGCAACGATATCGCCAACACCCCCCTATCATCCTGTCTCTTGACCGGCTACAGCGCCTCATGTCTGGAGGCCGCCGGACACGAGGTGGATGTCGTTGAAGGTTATCTGGACAACCTGAACCACCAGGCTATGGCCGCCCGGCTTCGGACCGGACGTCCCGACTTGGTTGCCGTGCACTTGGTCTACCAATGGAAGATCGACCACGCCCTGTTTTCCCTGCTGGCCGGGCTGAAAAAGGAAGGCCTGTGGACACACCTGACGTTCTACGGTTACTATCCCACTTTTGCCTACGAGGAACTGTTGCTGACCCATACTTGGCTCGATTCGGTGGTCGTCGGCGAACCGGAGGTCACCCTCACCGACTTGGCGCAAAGTCTTGCCGATCCGGACGGAGGCGGGGAGATCCTTGGCCTGGCCCGCCGGAAAAACGCCCGGGACGTGCTCCACAGCCGGCGCCCTCCGCGCAAAGATCTGGACTCCCTGCCTTTCCCCTTGCGAACCGAAGCCACCTTCCGTCTCCCCGAGGTGAACGTACAGGGCAGCCGCGGTTGCTATGGCCGGTGCACCTTTTGCTACGTCAATCCTTTTTACGGTTCCGGCACCGGTTGGCGAGCTCGCAGTCCGGAAAACATCGCCGCCGAAATAGACCGGATCGTCACGGAGCGGGGAGCCCGGCGCTTCTACTTCGTCGATCCCAACTTCTTCGGCCCGGGCGATTTCGGCCAGGCCAGAGCCCTCCGCTTGGCCACCCTGCTTAAGCCGAAAAACATCCGTTTCGGCCTGGAGGGCAGAGTCAACGACATCCGGGAAGAGACCATCGAAGTTCTCGTGGAAGCCGGACTGAGATCCATTTTGGTCGGCCTGGAAAGCGGCAGCGATCATGCCCTGAAACGAATGCGCAAGATGACCACCGTGGAACAAAACGAGCGGGCCATCGCGATCCTACGCCGCCACGGCCTCAAGCCCAACATCGGCTTCATCATGTTCGAGCCTTCCTCCTCCCTGGCGGACGTCCGGACCAACCTGACGTTCCTGGAGCGAAACAATCTCCTTGGTAACCTGGCGATCACCAGCAACGTTCTTTATCACCACCAGATCATCCTCAAGGGAACTCCCTGCTACCGGGAACTGCTCCGCCAAGGCCGCTTGGACCTGGCCGATCCCGCCGCTTACGAAGCCGGAACAACCTTCGACGACCCGCAGGTTGCCCTGTTGGCGGCCGTCATGCGCCGCATCACCAACCATATTTTCCAGCGAATGTCCGGCGTCTTTTCCGGCCGCAACCCGGTGTCGTCCGGCGCCCTCGAAGACACACTCAACGGAATGCTTCTGCACAGGTTCACCTCCCTGCTGCAAGCTTTGGAAAACCATTCGTTCGACCCGGCTGCGGCCGACGAATATGTCGAGGCGACCACCCGGGAGATGGACGCTGCGTCTGACGACTGCGCCCGGATGACGGCGCGGGCCACCCGCCCAAACCACCCGCAAAGCTTGCGGCGCACGCCGGCAAAATAAAAGCGGCGCCCCCAGGACGCCGCAAACAATTCCGATCCGGGAAAATAATGCAACTAGTGCCCGATGATGATTCTCAACACTCCCAGGATCACCGCCGTACCCAGACACACCACGGTCCCGACGATCCCCAGCGCGCCCGCCATGCTCATCCGCGGAGCCTTGCTCTGGCTGCTCACTCCTCCACCCCCCTCGGCCCCAAGGCTCGTCTAAAATTGCCTCATATTAGCACGGCGATTGTAAAATTACAAGTCTAAAAATATATTTAAAATTTTTTTATTATTCGAGCGGTTTTATTTTTTGAGCGCTGCGCGGGGGGCCGGCGCCGGCGCCGGCCCCTTTCCGGGACTACTTCAGTCCAATCTTCCCCATCCACAAAAAGAGCGGCTCCCTCCCCCCCCCGGAAACCCGGGCGCAGATCAGCATCCGACTCATCATCAGCTCCCCTATGTAGTCGGAATCAAAAACTCTTCC
>JAJZBP010000085.1 GCA_021798855.1 Bacillota bacterium | reverse complement strand
CCGCCGTCGGCGCGGACCGTCCTCCGGTCAGCCCGGCCTTGGCCGGCGGCGCGCTGGCTCCCCCGCCGCAGCCGGCCAAGAAAATGAGGCCCACGCAACCGGCCAATCCCCCCCACATCCCCGGCCAAATCCGCATCGGAACAACCCCCCCTTCCCACCATGGCCTGAAAGCCCCGCCAGACCATCCCTCGCTCTTTCCGCTTTTCGCGGCGCAACCTTCTTGCCGGCTACTCCGAACTGCCTCCCGCCGGCCGGATCGCGTGTCCCCACGCCGCCAACACCGCCACGGCCTCCTCCACCAGCCTTCCCAAGCGGGCCGCTACCGGGGGGGAAAGTTCCAGGCTCCAACCGGCCAGCTCCGCCGGCTCCAGTCCCAGCAAAAAACCCCGGGGAAGCTGCCCCCAGGCGCCGGCGTGACGCAGAAGATCGGCCAAGCCCAGGCCGTGCAGGGAGAAGGAGAGGGTGGCGTCGCCCCCCTCTCCTTCTCCCGCCGCTGAAAGCTCCCCCAGGGGAATCCGGTAAAGGTCACCGGGGGCACCGCCTCCCCGAACGGCGTCCAGCACCACCAGCGCCCCGGCCTCCTGCAAAAGCGGCAGGAGGGCCAAACCGCCGATGCCTCCTTCCACCAACTCCACCTCGGAGGGAAAACGGTGCCGCTGCCCCAACTCGTGCAGAGCGTGCACACCCAACCCGTCGTCCCGGTGCAACAGGTTGCCCAAGCCCAAGACCACCGTTTTCCCCACCTCTTCAGATCCCGACCCGGTAGGGAACCACCCGTTTGCCCGACACGGCGTGGACGGTGCAAACCAAACAGGCGTCGTAGGAGCGGACCACGTGACCCAGTTCCAGGGGGTTGTTCAAGTCCGCCACCGGCGTCCCTTCCAGAGCCTCCTCGATGGGACCGGGATTGCCCAGAGAATCCCGCGGACACACGTTCCAAGCCGTGGGCGTGATCACCTGGTAGTTGTCGATCTTGCCGTTTTTCAGCACCACCCAGTGAATCAGGGAGCCACGGGCGGCTTCGTTCAGTCCCACCCCCTGGGCATCCTTCTTCTCCACCGGCTTTTTGTAGAAAGGCTCCTTCAGGTTGATGGCGTTCAGCCATTCCCGCATCTTGGGCAGGGTGAGCACCATCTCGTGCAGTCTGGCCGCGCCACGGGTGAAGACATTGGGTCCCAGTTTGGCCGCCAGGTCGAGGACCAGGGGATCCTGGTTGCAGATCATCCGGGACAACGCACCCACTTCCGCCGAGCGTCCGTCGTAACGCGGCGCCTTGGCGAAACTGTACTTCCCATCCTCATGGTTTTCCGGACTGTAGGCCGGAACGGTCACGCCCTCCCATGGATGCCGTCCCCCCTCATAACCCTCGAACCAGGAACGAGCTATGTCCTCCCTGATCTTCAGGTGGTCGAAAGGATGCAGACCGGTCTCGTCGTGAAAGCCGGCTTTGAACCAAGTGCGTCGCTCGTTCGGACGCCCGGGGAAGCGGGAATCCGGCTCGTCGTAAAGCCCCGGCGCCAGGAAACGCCCGGGTCCCTTGCCGATGGAGGCCAGGCCCAACTCCGGCCCGTAGCGCAGGAAAAGTCCCAGGTCGCTGTCGGCGTGCTTGGAACTTTCGGCCAACCAAGCCTGCACATCGGCCAGACTCTTATTCTCCAGCCACCGCTCCACCGAACAACCCAGCGCCACTTCTTCCACGAAGCGGCGGAAATCGTCCAGGATGGCGATGGCCTTGGTGATGTCCGTCAGGTAGGGGTTGCCGGTGATCCCGCCGGGAACCATGTAGCTGGAATGGGGCCACTGCCCGCCGAAGATGGCCACCATCTCCAACATCCGCTTGCGAACCTCGACCGCCCCCCGATACGAGGTGCCGGTGATCGGGGCGAAGCGACGGACCAATTCGGCGTACGCCGGATGCCCGGCGTACCTGGGCGTGGTCAGGTCGATGGCGAAGAGGGCGTAAAACCACGTGGCGTGGCTCTGGGTGTTCTCCGCCCCCAGGCAGATGTTGCGCACCAACGTGGCGTTGGGCGGCACCTCGGCATCCCAAGCGCTTTCCAGAGCGTGAACCGCCGTGCGCAGGTGGGACTGGCCGCAGATCCCACAGATCCGGGGAGTGATCACCAGGGGATCCATCGGCGACTTACCCTTCAGAATGATTTCGATCCCCCGGAACATAACCGCCTGGGCCCTGGCCGCCACCACCTTGCCGTCTTCGATGATCGCCTTGATCTCCAGGTCGCCCTCCACCCGGTTCAGGGGACTGACATCCACCACCGTTCGTCCGGGGTGGACCAAAGGCTCGGCCACCGCCATCCTAACTCCTCCCCTCGATCAGTTTCTTCCTGAGCCTGGGCGGACAAGCCGCCATGGCCGCCCCGGCCATGGCCACGTAACGCGCCCTGGGGACCCCCAACGGCAACTCAGTTGGAATGCCGCCCAAGCCCTTCTTGGTGTGGTAAAAGTCGAAGGTGGGGAAGTCGGGTTCGGTACAGCCGAAACAGGGCACCCCCGCCCGGGTCTTGCTGGATTGCCGGTTCCAGAGGAGACGGTTGCAGGACGAATGAGTCAGCGGCCCCTGGCAACCGAACTCGCCGAAGAGGCAACCCTCCTTCTCTCCGAACGCGCCGTCCACCTTGAATTCGAAATATTCGTTGCGCGTGCAGCCGTCGTGGGTCAAGCCCGCAAATAGATCCGCCGGCCGCTGATACTCGTCCAACACTATGTCGCCGGCCCGTCCCACCAGAATGCTCATCAGGGTCTGGGTCATCCAATCCGGATGCGCCGGACAACCCGGTATGTTGACCACCGGCAGGCCCGCCTGGGACCGGTAGTCCACCCCCAGGTAACCACCTCTGGTTCCCTTATGGAATTGTACCCCCGTCGCCCCCGTCGGGTTGGGCTCGGCCGCCGGGATGCCCCCGAAACAGGCGCATTCGCCCACCGCCACCACAAAAGCGGCGACCCGACTCAGGTCGCTCAGCCAGTCCTTGAACGGCCGCCCGCAGAACACATTGTAGTGTCCTGTCCCCCCCGGTCCCGTGGCCACGGCTCCCTCGACCACCAGCACATCCAACGTTCGCTCTTTGCTTACAAACCCATCCAGGATATCCCTGGCCTGATTCCCCGATTCCAGGCTCAGGGACGGATGCCACGCCAGGTTGACCCTGTACTCCTCCAGCAGCTCCAGCACGTTCGGCTGTTCCGCGTCCAGCAAGGACATGGTATTGCCGCTGCAGCATTGACCCTGCAGCCATAACAGTTCCGCCATCAAAAAACCTCCTCGCTTAACAAATGCGGGGAACCTCTTCCCCAGGCAACAGATCCAGGAGCTTCTTTCCACCGAAGGTCGTTTGCAGGTATACTCTGCCGCGTCCTTCCCGCACCGCCCCGATGACCACCGCCTCCCGGCCGTCGGGTTCGTTTCGCAGGCAGGCCAAGACTTCTTCCACCCCCTCCCTTGCGCAAACCAGGACGAACTTGCCCTCGTTGGCCAGGTACAGCGGATCCAACCCCAGCAGTTCCGCCGCTCCCCGCACCTCGGACCGGACGGGCACCGCCGCCTCGTCGATGACGATGTCGGCGCCGGCCCCCGCGGCCGCCTCCACCAGAACCGTGGCCAGCCCCCCGCGGGTCGGATCACGCAGGAAGCGGATCACCCCCCTCCCCGATCCCTCCTCCATCCGGTCCAGCAGGCGCAGGAGGCAACCGTTCAACGGACGGCAATCGCTCTTTACCGTGGTGACGAACTCCATGCCGGGCCGCCGGGACAGCACGGCGATCCCGTGGTCCCCCACCGGCCCGCTGACCAGGACGGCATCGCCGGGACGAACACGCCGCACCCCCAAATCCCGCCCGGCCGGCACCCAGCCGACCCCCGCCGTGGTGATGAAGAGCCGGTCGGCCTTGCCCCGCTCCACCACCTTGGTGTCGCCGGTCACCACGGACACCCCGGCTTCCCGGGCCGCCGCGGCCATGGAAACCACCGCCGCCTCCAATTCGTCCAGGGCCAGGCCCTCCTCCAAAATGAAGGAAGCGCTCAGGGCCACCGGCGCCGCTCCACTGACCCCCAGGTCATTGACCGTGCCGCAAACGGCCAACTTGCCGATGTCTCCGCCCGGGAAAAAGGGCGGAGACACGACGAAGGCGTCGGTGGTGAAGGCCAGCCGCCCGTCGCCGCCCCCCTCCAGGGGAAAACAGGCGGCGTCATCCAACCGGGCCAAAAGCGGGTTGCCCAAGTGGGGCAGGAAGACATCCCGGATCAGGTCACCCGTCAGTTGGCCGCCGCCGCCGTGGGCGAGACGCACCAGCTTGGCCATGGTCTCCCCCCTCCTAACCGGTCCGTTCGTAACGATAATAAGCCGCGCAGGCCCCTTCCGAGGAAACCATGCAGGGGCCAAGCGGCGAGACCGGTGTGCAGGTCCGCCCAAAGTGCCCGCAATCGAAAGGTTTGACTTTGCCCCGCAGGATCTCGCCGCAAAGGCATCCCCGGCGAGGCCTGGTCACCACCCTCTCCACCTGGAAACGGCGGATCGCGTCGTGAGCCACCCATTGCCCCTTGAATTCCAGTCCGCTTCCCGGCAACTCCCCCAAGCCGCGCCAAGCGGCCCGGCTCGGCGTGAAAACCTCGGCCATGATCGCCACGGCCACGGGATTTCCCTCCTCGCGGACCAGCCGAGGGTAAGTGTTGACCACCTCGGCCCGCCTTCCGGCCAACTGGCGAAGGATTTCCAAAAGGGCCGACAGAACGTCCAAGGGTTCAAACCCGGCGATGGCCCCCGGCACCCCGTGTTCGGCGGCGATGAAATTGAGCCGTCGCCGTCCCAGGATGGTCGAAGCGTGGCCCGGCAGCAAAAAGGCGTCCAGACGGACTTCCGGATCCAAAAGGAGGGCCCTCAGCGCCGGCGGATAAAGCTTGTGAGACGGATAGACCGAGTAGTTGGTCAACCCCCTGGTGGCGGCCTCCCGCACGCTCAGGGCCACCAGCGGCGCGGTGGTCTCGAAGCCCACGCCCACGAAGACCACCTGGCGCTCCGGCAGGGCAGCCGCCAAGTCCACCGCGTCGGACGGTGAGTACACCACCCGCACGTCGGCACCACCGGCCCGCTCCTCCTCCAAGGAGCCACGACTGCCCGGCACCCGCAACAGGTCGCCGAAGGTGGTCAGGGTCACCTCCCGGCGGCGAGCCAGATCCAGGCAGGCGTCTATATCCGCCTGGTCGGTCACGCAAACCGGACAACCCGGACCGCTTTGCAAAACCACCCTGTCTCGCAGGAGGCCGTGCAATCCGGCGCGGGAAATGGCCATGGTGTGGGTGCCGCAGACCTCCATGCAGACCGGGAGCCGGCCCAAGACGTCCGCCGCCCGCTCCGCCTCCTCCCGCACCCGCCGCAGGAGAACCTTTCCCAGTTGCGCATCCTTAAACCTGGCCAGGATCTCCTGCACCCGCCATCGCCTCCCACAATTCCAAACTTTGCGCCGCCTGCTCCGCGTCCAGTTTCTCGATGGCGTAGCCCGCGTGAATCATGAGGTATTCCCCCAAGCGAACCTCCCCAACCAGGGCCGTACCCACCCTGCGCCGCACACCCGGAATCTCCACCACGGCCCACCGGCTCGGCTCCAGGATCTCGACGACCTTACCCGGCACCCCCAAGCACACCTTCCGCCCACCTCCTTTGCGCCACCATGGCCTGGCCCAAGGAAATCCCTCCGTCGTTGGGTGGCACCCTCCGGTGGGTGTAGACTTCGATTCCTGCCCCTTGGCAGGCTTCGCGCACCTTGGAGAGGAGATGGGGATTTTGAAAAACGCCGCCGCTCAGAACCACGCGCGCCAAGTTCGTCTGGGCCACCGCCGCCGTGGCCATCGCCGCCACCGTATTGTGGAAAAAGGCGCTGATCCGCCGCCGATCCACCCCTGCCCGCCGGTCTTCCACGATTCCCGCCAAAAGCGGTGCCGGATCCAGGATTCCCCCCTCCAGGCGGAAGGGATATCGTCCGTCCACTCCCGCCGGAACCATTTCCCCCAACTCCATCGCCGGCTGGCCTTCGTAGGTGCTCATCCCATCGAAGCCCAAGATGGCGGCCACGGCGTCGAAAAGCCGCCCGCAACTGGAGGTGGGCGGGGAATTGAAGCCGCCGGCGACCATTCCCGCCACCGTTTCCACCTCTCGCTCCGGAAAAAACCGCCGGGCAGCGTCCAGTCCTTCTTCTCCCAGGTGGGTTACCAGATAGGAAACCGCCATCCGCCAGGGATGGCGGATGGCCCCTTCCCCGCCCGGCAGGGGGAGATAGGCCAAGTGGACCAAGCGCCGGCAGGACAGGTAATCTCCGGCCAGCACTTCGAAGCCCCAAGCCGCTCCATCCTCCCCGTAACCCGTACCGTCCAGGATCAGTCCGGCCACCTCCCCCTCCAGGCCATTCTCGGCCAGACAGGCGGCGAAATGAGCGTGGTGGTGTTGCACGGCGATCAGTTCCAAACCCTCGCGACGCCAACCCTCCGGCAACAGGTCCGGCAGGCCCCGCTCCGAATTGGCATAGCCCGGATGCATATCGCAACCGATGGCCCGGGGACGGCAACCGGTCAACCGGCCCCAGCTCTCCAAAGACTTACGGTACAGGTCCCGCACCTCGACGGTTTCCAGATCTCCCAGGTGCGGGCTAAGGTGGGCCTCGCCCTCCCGGAGCAGACAGAAAGTGGTCTTAAGGTGTCCGCCCGCCCCCAGGGTGACCACCTCGCCAACCCCCCGCGCGCGGGAAACGCTCACCGCCTCCGGCACGAACCCGCGGGCGCGGCGCAGGATAATCGATCCGTTCCCGCCGTCCCCGACGCGCGCCACCGAGTCGTCGCAACGGTTTTCGATTGCCCGGTCGTGCAGCAAGAAGGCGTCGGCCAGGTGGCTCAAGTTCGCCAGGGCCTCTTCGTTGCTCGCGGCCAGGGGCTCACCGCCGGCGTTGCCGCTGGTGAGCACCAGCAGTTCGCTTCCCTCCTCGCCGGCCACCGGGAAAAGGCAAAGATGCAGCGGCGTGTAGGGAAGCATGACACCCAGGGTCGGCAGCCCCGGCGCCAGCAATTCAGGCAATCCCGCACCGGGAAGCCGGCGCAGGAGAACGATGGGCGCCTCCATCCCCAACATTAGCCGTTCCTCCGCCGGCGAAACCAGGCAATGGCGCCGAACCGTTTCCAGATCCTTCGCCATTACCGCGAAAGGCTTGGCCGGACGGCGCTTGCGGCGGCGCAACTCCTCCACCGCCCCGCCGTCGTGGGCGTTGCAGGCCAACTGAAAACCGCCCAACCCCTTGACGGCCACGATCCCTCCGTCACGGATCAAGCGTCGGAAGTTGGCCCGCCACTCCCCGGGCAGCGGCCGACCCTGCCGGTCAACCAGCGCCGGCCGGGGTCCACATGCGGGACAGGCCAAGGTCTCGGCGTGGAAACGACGGTCAGCGGGGTCGCGATATTCGCGCCGGCACGCCGAACACAGGGGAAAGGCCGCCATGGTCGTCAGTTGGCGGTCGTAGGGCAGCCCCCGAACGATGGTGAAACGCGGCCCGCAGGAGGTGCAGGTGGTGAAGGGGTAAAGGTGGCGCCGGTCGCCCGGGTCCAAAACCTCCCGTCGGCATTCCGGACAAAGCGCCGTGTCCGGTGGCACCATCATCCCCGGCGCCCTCCCTTTATCCGAACGTCCCCCGGTCGCCAGCACCCGGAACCCCTCTGGGCCCTGTGGGAAGACGGTCCGTCGCCGCACCCCGGTCACCCGCGCCAACGGCGGCGCCTCCTCGGCCAGGGCGGCGGCGAAAGCCTCCAGGTCCGCCTCCTCCCCTTCCACCTCCAGAGTCACCCCCCGACCGGTGTTGGTCACCCAACCGCTCAGTCCCCGGGCCACGGCCAACCGATAAACGAAGGGGCGAAAACCCACCCCCTGGACCACCCCGGTGACCAGGAAACGCTCGCGTCGCTTGGCGGGAAAATCCCCTACCGCTCCCCGGCGAAGTCGGTCAGCCACCGGCACCACGCCTCCATTCCCTCTCCCGTCCGGGCCGAAACCGGAAAAACCGCGGCGGCGGGGTTGGTCTCCCGCAGGACGGACAGCACCTCGGGCAGGTCGAAGTCGCTGTGGGGCAAAAGGTCCAGTTTGTTGATGACCACCGCTTGGGCGGTGCGGAAAAGGGCCGGGTACTTGACCGGCTTGTCGCTTCCCTCGGCCACGCTCAAAACGGCGACCCTGCCATCCTCCCCCAGGTCGAACCCGGCCGGATACACCAGGTTGCCGACGTTTTCGATGCAAAGGAGGTCCAGTTCACCCAACGGCAGGGCCGGGAGAGCGCGCGCAACCATGCGCGCGTCCAAGTGGCAGGCGCCGACCGTGTTGATCTGCACCGCCC
>JAJZBP010000084.1 GCA_021798855.1 Bacillota bacterium | reverse complement strand
CCGCCGGAACATCCCGCCCCGGGAGGTGAGGGCGGCGCAAGGGTGAGCGAACCGGGGAAGGGCCATGGAACCGGGGAGGGGCCATGGAACCGGGGAGGGGCCATGGAACCGGGGAGGGGCCATGGAACCGGGGAGGGGCCAAACTCGGCTTCCCCAACCGTCCGACACCAACCAAGGAGGTTGACAACGTGAAAACACCCGTGTCCCTTTGGGTCTTCACCATTCTGGTCGGCGCGGCCGGTGGCCTTAGCCTGGCGGCCGCCCTTCTGACGGGGTTCGCCCGTGACCCGGGTTTGATCTCGGCCTGTTGGGTGGTGGCCCTCGGCCTGACCGTGGTCGGCGGCGTGGCCGCGACCCTGCACCTGGAGCGTCCGGGGGGAGGCCATCGGGTTTTGCGGCGGTGGCGGAGTTCCTGGCTGTCCCGGGAAGTGCTGGCCACCGGCCTCTTTGGGGTTCTGCTGGCGTTGGCCCTGTGGGTGGGTGGCAACGGCTTGGCCGTCTGGGCGGCGGCCGCGGGAGGGGTTGGCGCCGTGATCGTCACCGGAGCGCTTTACGGGAGCATCAGGGCCATTAGAGGTTGGCACGGGCCGTTGACGGTGCAGGTGCTGCTGGGCTTGGGAATGGCTTCGGGCTTGGCCCTGGCCGGGATGATGGGGACGGCCATGGAGACTGCGGATTCTCTGGCCGGGGTCAGGTTCTTGTTTTTGGCCGCCGGAGTGTTGACCGGAGCCGGTTTCCTGCTGATTCAGGTTCGCCGGCCCAATTTTCGGTCCGTCGGGGGTCTCGGAAAGAGCGAAGCGCCTTTCCCCTGGCTTCCTTCCCGGTCCATCAAGCTCCAGGACCGGGGAACCACCTACCTGTCCGCCAAGATCAATCCCCAACTGGGACCCAGACCGGTCAACCGGATGGTTGGTCGGGCACCGCTGGTCCTTCCGTCCGGACTGGGGCTTGCCTTCTTGTTGTTTCTGTTCCTGTCCGTTTCCCTGCCGGGGCTGAACCACATCATCGCCGAGATCTTGGCGGCGGCGGCCACGGTTGCCCTGTTTTTGGGGATCGGCGCCAAACGTTGGCAATTTTTCGTTCAGGCCAACCACCTTTCCGGTGTTTGGGCTGAATGAAAAACAAGTCTAAGGGGGTGTATCGGTAAATGACTTTTCCCCTTCCTTATTTCACGCGAAAGGAGAACTATTACTGGTACGTGGTGGGTACGGTGTGCATCGGGGCTTTCCTGGCCCTCCTGGACGCCAGCATCATCAACATGATCATGCCCACCCTGCATAAGGATCTGAACGCGCCCCTGTCGTCGGTGGTGTGGGTGGCCATAGCCTACCTGCTGACGGTCACGGGGTTGATGGTTACCTTCGGCCGTCTGGCCGACGCCGTCGGACGCGGAAGGATGTACAACCTCGGATTTGTGGTCTTCATCGTCGGGTCGGCCCTTTGCGGTATGGCCCCTAGTCTGGCTATGCTGGTCGTCTTCCGGGTGCTGCAGGGAGTGGGTGCCGCCATGTTGCAGACCAACAGCGTCGCCCTGATCACGCAAACCACTCCGCCGGAAAAACGGGGGAGGAGTTTGGGCGTTCAGGGGGCGGCCCAGGCCCTCGGCCTAGCCGCTGGGCCGACCATTGGGGGGCTGGTGGTCCAATACTTTGGCTGGCGCTGGGTCTTCTACCTGAGCGTTCCCTTTGGCTTGTTGGGCGCACTGCTGGCCTTCTTGATTCTGCCGTTGGAGCGGCACAAGGTGGAACTCTCCTTCGATTACCTGGGAGCATTCCTTTTCGCGACGGTGGCGAGTCTTTTCCTGTATACCTTGACCAAGGGCAACGACTGGGGATGGGGCTCTGAACTGTTCTTGGGGATGCTGTTCTTGTCGGCCGTCCTGTTCGCGGCTTTTTATTTTTGGGAGAAACATTCCCGAGACCCCTTGATCGACTTCACCATGTTCCACAACCGCACGTTCACCGCCGGCAACATTTCCGGCATGTTGTCATACGTCGTTTTGTACGGAGCCATGTTCCTGCTCCCCTTCTACCTGGAGTGGGTGCGTATGTTTCAACCCAGCCAGGTGGGGCTGATCCTGACCCCGATTCCGCTGGCCATCGGCGTTTTGGCGCCCTTCAGCGGACGGCTTTCGGACCGGCTCGGTTCAAGGGGTCTGAGTTCGGTCGGAATGGGTTGCGCCTCCGCGGCCTGTCTCGCCCTTTCGCTTTTGTCCCCGCGGGCGAGCTACCTGGAGATTCTGGCGGTATTGTTGCTGCTCGGCGTCGGGCTTGGCTTGTTCACCCCGCCGAACAACAGCGCGATCATGGGAGCGGCACCGCGGGATAAGCTGTCGGTGGCCGGAGGTATCCTGAACATGGCCAGGGCCCTGGGGATGAGTCTCGGGGTGGCCGTGGCGGGGGCGGTTTTCGCCTGGGGAATCAGCTTCTACCGCTTGGCGGGACTGACCGGGGCGCGGGAATATGATTTGGCTTTTCGGGATGGGATTTGGGCGTTGGCCATCTTGGGTGCGGTCGGCGTCCTGGTTTCTTTGGCGAGGTCCAAGCAAAGCCAAAGCATGAAGGGAGAACCGATCCTGCTGGAGTGAGCAACCTGGAGTGAGCATGGGATGGGAAAAGTCCCGCCGGGATCGGCGGGACTTTTCGTTACCGTTAAGCTAAACCGGCGGTTGGGGCGGCCAGGGTGGCCACAGTTTGCCGGCTTCGCAGTTGGCCAGGAATTGCTCGCAGGTGACGGGAGAAACTTCGACGCAGGCCGGCGGTTGGGGCGCTTCGTGACCGGTGAGCACGAACTGGATATCGGCGGTGGTCTTAATCACGATGAACAGGCCGACATTGGCGGAGATGCTCAATCCGTCCGGGGCGACCGTCGTGTCCAGGCACTGGCCGGTCGCGAAGACGACCACGTTCATGCCCTGCAGGGCGTAGAGGAGCACGGTTTTGGAGAGGTAGTAGTCTTCGCTGATGGTGTGAATGGCGCCGGAGGCGTCCGCATAGTCGATGGTCAGGGTGAACTGAATGGTCACGGACACCTTGCTTTTGGTCGGGTTGAGCGGGTTGGTTTTGATGGAGGTGGCGGTGGTGACGATTGAAGTGACGGAACAGTCGACGACGCTGGCGGCCGGCGGTAATCCCGAGGGGATGGTGACGATCTCCGTCGGGCAATCACATTGGGCACACTCGTCGAAGACTTTGGTGATCAGGGCCGTGATCGTTTCGGGTGGAGGATAAGTACCCCCGGCGATGGGTTTTAATTCTGCGGCTTCGTGGAGTGGAGTGGTTTCTTCTTTGCGCCACAGGGTCTTTCCCAGAAGTCCCATTAAAATTTTCCCTCCCTTCAACTAATGGCTGGAACTTCAGGTTGGCTTCAGGTCCGGTACATAGTATGTGGGTGGTCGGGGATGGGTTACATCGAAGGAAGCCGGTAATATCAAGGTTCGGACCGAAGGGGTGACGATGTCTCGCCCTCGCCGGCGGCGGTGAAAGCGACCGGCGGCGGTGGTCTCACAGGGCTGGCTGACCGGATCTTGGCCAATATGGGGATGGACGACAAATCCAAGGCGGTTTTCCGTTGCCTGGAAGGATGAAGCAGGAAAGCGGTGGCCAACGGAGAACTTGTCAGTCATAAGCTTTGGAAATTGGCGAAAAGCCGCAGCAACGCGCGGTTGGTCCCGGCAACGACAACGCGGTGCTCAGCAATTACCGGCAGGGGGCGGAACATGGCAGGAGAACACCCGGGAACCTTTTATTGGAAACGGGGGGGGGGGTAAATCCTGGAAGCCGGTGCGTTTGCCGGAAATCCGCCCGGCAGCGGCCGGCGGGACAAGATGTCTCGCCCTGCTCGAACAGTCGGCGGACGGAGTGCTTCTCCTTGATCCAGCCACCGAACGGATATTGTGGGCCAACGGGAGGCTGCTCCGCTGGCTGGGCTACACCCGGGAGGAGATAACCTCGCTGACCGAGGGCGACCTGATCGCCACGGAAGGCTCCGCCGTCAGCCTTGAAAGGGTGCAGCGAGTGCTGCGGGAGGGCATGATTCCGGTTCAGCTTTGCTGCTACCGTTGTGCCGACGGTTCCCTCCGGGAAATGGAGGCCAGCCGTTCCCTGGTTTCCCGTGGAGTCGGCCGGCTGATCATGGTGAACCTGCGGGACGCGGCGGAGATCCGTCGGTCCTACGTTTCCAGCAACGACACCCTGACCGGTCTTCCCAATCGTTCCCTGCTCCTGGAGCGGCTCGATGGGGAAATTGCGCGGGCAAAACGTTGGGGTCGGTTGGTGGCGGTCATGGTCCTGAACCTGGACCGCTTCCGTTTCGTCAATGACGCCCTTGGAAATCGGCTCGGGGATCTGATCCTGTGTGCCGCGGCCGGAAGGCTCCTCGGCGTGGTGCGGGGGAGCGATACGGTCGGCCGGTTGGCCGGGGATGAATTCGCCGTTGTTTTGGGCGGCCTGCGGGACGTTCGCGCGGCGGACATCGTCGCCAGGAAAATCGTCGGCGCCTTCGAGGAGCACTTTCAGGCTGGCGGGCAGGACGTTTTCCTCACCGGCGGCATCGGGATAACCGTTTATCCCCGGGACGGTGACGACGGGGAAACCCTGCTGAGGTATGCCGGCACCGCTATGCGTCACGCCAAGGAGCGCGGTCGGAGCAACCACTGGTTTTTCACCCCAGACCTCGGGGCTGCGGTTTCCGAGTCGATCAGGCTGGACAACGCGCTGCGCAAGGCCATGGAGCGGGAGGAATTCCTGCTTCATTACCAGCCGGAAGTGGACATCGTCAGCCGGCGGATCGTTGGCTTGGAAGCTCTTTTGCGCTGGCGCAGTCCTGAATTCGGACTGGTCGGCCCGGAGCGGGTTGTTCGCCTGGCCGAAGAGAGCGGCCTGATCCTTACCCTGGGTGACTGGGTGCTGGAACGGGCGTGCGAGCAGCACGCGGTTTGGCTCCGGGAGGGGTTGCCGGGGGGCCGGATGGCGGTCAACCTCTCGGCCCGCCAGTTTCACCAGCCCAAGTTCGAGGAGAAAGTGGCCGGCATTCTGGCGCGAACCGGGCTGGATGCCGGTTTCTTGGAGTTGGAACTGACCGAGAGCCTGCTGATGCAGGACGCCGCGGGGGCCGTGCGTACCCTGCGGGAACTGCGGAATATGGGGGTGCGCATTGCCGTGGACGACTTCGGCACCGGATACTCCTCGCTCAGTTATCTCAAGCGTTTTCCCCTGGACAAGCTGAAGATAGACCAAACGTTCATTCGGGACCTGGGCGTGGATCCCGACGCCGGGACGATCACCGAAGCCGTCGTCGGCTTGGCCCACACCCTGCGCCTCAGGACGGTCGCCGAAGGGGTGGAGAACGAGGCTCAGCTCGAATTTTTGCGCGCCCTGGGCTGTGATGAAGCCCAGGGTTATTTTTTCGGGCGCCCGGTGCCGGCGGCGGACACGGAGAGGATCCTGCAGGCGGAAGCCGGGCGATTGAAGACGGGTGACCGGTGGTTGGAACGGGACGCCTGACGGCCAAGGTGACGCCACGGCGGCAGTCCAAAGGAGGATTTAACCAAAAGGAAGTCGAAGTGAATATAATTGACGATAAAGAAATTCGGAAGGTCGCTGGTTGTGGATGCCCATTTCGCCGCGGCCCAAGCCGCGGACGTTCGGGCGGCGATGGTGTGGGAAGGTCTTGTTGGACGAATTGTCGAAGATGGTTGATGGAAAAAAATAGGCGCCGAACTTTGAAGACGCTGAAGCGCAATGTTTGGTCGCAAATCGTGGGGAGTCTATTCTTTGCATGTTTGAAGAACAATCGGTTTTCCTTTACGATCTGACCGTTTGCCTCGCCAGCGCCATGGACCTGATCAGTCGCAAATTGGCCAATCACCACAAGCAGGTCGCCTATTTGGCCTGCAGCATAGGCGCGGAAACGGGGATGCCGGTGGGAGAGTGCGGTGAATTGGCCTTGGCCGGCATGCTGCACGACATCGGAGCCCTGTCCCTCAAAGAGAGACTGGAAGTGCTCCAATTTGACCAGATCAAGCCCCAACGTCACGCCGAGTTGTCTTATTTGATTCTCAGGGAATTCAAACCGTTTGCTCAGGTGGCGGAAATGGTGCGCTTCCACCACCGGCCCTGGGTTGGGGGTCGGACGGAGGAGGGAGCGCAGGAGAACGTTCCGCCGGGGAGCCACGTTCTCCACCTGGCCGACCGGATTGCCGTGTCGGTGGACGGGGGTGTGGAGATCCTCGGACAGGTTGAGGGCATTGTCCGGTTGATCAAGGATAGGTCTGGTTCCGTTTTCCGGCCGGATTTTGTGGAGGCTTTCCTGCGTTTGGCCGAGAGGGAATATTTTTGGCTGGATCTGGTCAGTCCGGACGTCAGCGACATCCTGGCCGGCTGGACCAGAACGGCGACCACGCCGGTGGATCTGCGCAATTTGCTCGAATTGGGCCACCTGTTCGCCCACGTCATCGATTTCCGCAGTCCATTCACCGCCAAGCACTCCAGCGGGGTGGCGACGGTGGCGGAGACTTTGGCCAGGATGAGCGGGTTTTCCGAGCGGGAATGCATTTTGATGCGTCTGGCCGGTTATCTGCACGACCTGGGCAAGCTGGCGGTGCCGGTGGAAATCCTGGATAAGCCGGGGAGACTGACCGACGCCGAATTTCGCATCGTCCGCCGCCACACCTATCACACCTATCGCATCCTGGATCACGTGGCGCCCTTCGAGTTGGTCAAGGTCTGGGGAGCGTTGCACCACGAGCGGATGGACGGGAGCGGTTATCCTTTTCATGTACGCGGAGAGGATCTGCCCTTGGGATCCCGGATCATGGCCGTGGCCGACGTCTTCACCGGGATTACGGAAGACCGTCCTTACCGGGCCGGGATGAGTAACGGCGAGGCGATCGGGGTATTGCGGGCAATGGCCGGGAATTCGGCTCTCGACGGAGGGATCGTGGCGCTTTTGCAAAGCCGTTTTGACGAAATCAACTCGCTGCGCGCCACGGTGCAGGATAAGGCCGCCGCGGAATATGCCGCTTTTTGGCGGCAAAACGAATTGGGAGAACAAGAGGAAACGGAGGACGTTCGGTAGTTTGCCCGATGGTCGCCCAACCGGGCCGTCCGCTGGGAACCATTGGCAGGGAGATGGCCGTGGCAATTGACATAACCATTCATATATTGAAAGTGTACCAAAGAATCAATCCGGGAGATTTCCTACTGAACTTGGATCATCCGGGTGGTCCGCTCAAGCTGGAGAAAATGACACAATGGAAGCTGTGCAAAACGCGAACGTAATCCAGGTAAGGGGCGCGTTTCAGACCGGTGCCGATTGGACACCGCTTTTTCAGGCCATACCCTCACCCAATCACGCCGTCTCCAGCCCGTCGGCCAAAGACGTGGGTGCCACGCCGGTGCGGTTGGACACGGGCCTCCCCGGACGTCAATATATCCTGTTGGTCAACAATGGCCTTGGGCCGGTCTACGTCGGCGGCTCCCCGGAGGTCACCACGGCCAACGGGATTCCCGTACCCGCGGGGGCGAGTCTCACTCTTAACCTGGGGCCGGCGCTGGCCCTCTGGGGGATCGGCACCACCAATCAGGACGTGCGGGTGTTGGAGGTGAGTTCGGTGCCCCCACCGCCTGTTCCACCTCCACCCCCACCCCATCCGCCGTCGCCGCCCTTCAACCCGTTGCCATGGGTGTCCTTGTGGGGAGGGCCCTGCCGCCGGTTCACCGTTCCCCAAAAGCAAATGCTCGACGTTCTTTGTGAATCCGCAAAGAGCATGGGCAAACGATGCGAAAAGGGGCAAGAATTAAAGGCGACCCTGGGATGGGATGACGCCAAACTGGCCAGGACGGCCGAACAATTGGTTGCCAAACAACTGCTGACCATTCGGGCCGGTGAAAGCGATTCCGTACCGGCGCCGGTCGTGAAGAGCGCCTGCCTCACCGTGGACGGTGAAGGGTGCTGCCCGGTGTGAAGAAGGTGGGCGCCGGCGAGTGCCCGCCGTCGCAGGCCCCTCCCTGACCCAAACGCCGACGATGATTTTCCCTTACCGGCCGACAAATGGGTGTGGGCTACGTTGGTGTGCCTGTGTAAACGAGGACGGCCGGAAGAAGGAATGTCCTGGTGACCAAGAATGGGAACGTTCCCATCGACATTGGCGAATCCGTCCTGCTCACCGCCGACAACGGGATTTTCGTGAATGCCGGAGGGAGTTTGCCCCTGAAAGCTGGACCGGCTTTGGCCATCATCCGGTTTGGCACTGCCCATCGGTGTGTGCGGGTTTTGGAGGGATGAGCATGGGTTTGGCCGGGGCCAACCTGACTCCGGCGCCTTTCCCGCCGCCACTGGTGGTCCGGGGATTTGAGCTCACCACGGTGTCCCCGGTAACCGTGTTGTCC